>CACMXM010000001.1 GCA_902617645.1 uncultured Pelagibacteraceae bacterium
AATATTCCTGGTAGAGAGGATGTAATATTTATTTTTAAAAATGCGTTTATTGCAACATCTACTATACTAATAGAAAACAAGAAAATACCTAAATATAGAAAATAATAGAAATTCTGCTTATTTGATTTTAGAAAATTTAAACTATTCATTATTTTTCCTTAATTTCTATTTTTTTGTTATACCAATTCATTATTGCTGCAATTGCTAAGCTTATAGATAAATAAGTAAGCATTGTTATAGATACTATTTCAATCGCCTTTCCAGTCTGCATTAATGCTGTACCAGCAAAAACTAATACCAAATCAGGATAAGCTATTGCTGCTGCTAAGGATGAATTTTTTGTTAAATTAAGATATTGATTAGTAGTTGGTGGAATTATAATTCTTAAAGCTTGTGGCATAACTACTAATTTTAATATTTGATTGGGTGTTAAACCTACAGATGCAGCAGCCTCTTTTTGACCTTTTCCAATACCTTGAATTCCAGCTCTAACACATTCAGCAACAAAAGTTGAAGTGTATAATGATAAAGCTAAAACTAAAGCAATTAGTTCCGGTGGTAAACCTATACCTCCATCAAATACGTAAGAAGTTTTTGATAATTGTTTTAAGGCAGGAATTTCAAAATCTAAAGATACGCCTCCTATAAAAAACGTTAAAGCGGGTAGTAAGAATATTAATCCTAAGGAAATAAAAAAAACTGGGATTTGTTTTCCTTCATTCTCCTGAAGTTTTTTTGCATAAGTTGAAATTATAATAATAGAAATAATGACTGCTAAAATTGAATATAAGAAAATGTCTAAATTTGTCCAAATAAAAGACGGTATATAATATCCCTTGATAGTCATGTAAGTAACACCAAACCATGGTGCAGCTTTTTCTGGAACAGGAAGTGCTCTTAAAGCTGCATAATACCAAAAGAAAATTTGTAGTAACAATGGAATATTTCTAAAAAATTCAACATACCAAGCTGCAGAATTTCTAATTAGATAATTTGAGGATAATCTTGCTACTCCAAATATTACACCCAAAATTGTGCAAAAAATTATGCTTATAAAAGATACTAATAATGTATTAAGTAATCCGACAAGATACGCTCTTGCATATGAATGTGAGCCACTATACTCAATAAGTGAAAACTGAACATCAAAAGAAGATTCTTGTGTTAAAAAACCAAAACCAAAATCTATACCCCTATTATCCATATTGATTTGAGCATTAAAGGTAAAAAAACCAAATATGCCTAAAACAAACAAAACTGTTATGATTTGTGGGAGAATTTTTTTGATTTTATTGTTCATTAGACTGCGAATATAAAAAAAAGGGCTAGATAAATCTAGCCCTTTTTAAAGTGTTTAAATCAAGAATTATCTTGCTGGTGGTACGTATAAAATTCCACCTTTAGTCCAAAGTTGATTTGGACCTCTGTCAGGTAGGATACCTGGGTCAGCTATATTTCTTTTATAACTTTCACCGTAGTTTCCTACTTGTTTAATAATTCTTAAACTCCAGTCATTATCTAGACCAAAAGCTGCTCCTAATTCACCTTCAGCTCCTACAAGTCTTTTAATTGCAGGGTTATCTGAAGTTTTCATAGAATCAGCATTTGAAGAAGTAATTCCATACTCCTCAGCTTCGATCATAGTGTTTAATGACCAACGAACAATATCTTCCCAAACAGCATCACCTTGTCTTACAACTGGTCCTAAAGGCTCTTTAGAAATAGTTTCAGGTAATACAATGTGTTCATCTGGGTTTTTCATTTTTGTCCTTTGAGCTGCTAATCCAGATTTATCAGTTGTGTAAGTATCACATCTACCTGCATCATAAGCAGCAACAACTTCGTCAGCTTTTTCAAAAGCTACTGGCTCATATGAAATTCCTCTTGAATTAAAGAAGTCTCTCATATTTAGCTCTGTTGTAGTACCAATGTTAGTACAAGCAGAAATACCATTTTTAAATTGGTTTACTGAAGTTATGCCAGAGTTTTTTCTTACCATGAAACCTTGTCCATCGTAGAAGTTAACTCCAACAAATGTAAGACCAATATCAGCATCTCTAGAAAGTGTCCAAGTAGTATTTCTTGATAAGATATCAATCTCACCAGAAGTTAGAGCAGTAAATCTTTCTTTAGCACTTAATGGAGTGAACTTAACTTTGTTTGCATCTCCAAGTACTGCAGCAGCAACAGCTCTACATACATCAACGTCAACACCAGTCCAATTTCCAGATGCATCAGCATTTGAAAATCCTGGAAGACCTTGAGAAACACCACATCTTACGAAACCTTTCTTCTGAGTGTTTTTAAGAGTTTTTGATTTCTTTGCCATAGCTTCTGTTGTAAATGCAAATAGCACTGCAATCATAGCTAAGAAAGAAGTCAATTTTTTTATAACTTTAAACATATATTCTTCCTCTTGTTTTTAAGTTTATTTGTTAACAAATAATTCAAAATTGTTTTTGAATTTAGATAAGTAAAGCATGATCTATATCTCCCATCAATAATAAAATTAACTTTTTTTTTGATGATATTTTAATAACTTTTCAAATAAAAAGGCTCAATTTGACGTACATTGGTATTAATTATGAAATAATTGAGTTCAGTTTTTTAAAATGTCTGAAATTAGTATACTTCAAAGTATTTTTCTTAGCTTTCACTCTTTTTAAAAAATTTTCACTGTAATTTTCAAGAGCCTTGGATAAAGCCCCTTTTTTATTGTTTTCGAATAGCTTACCGGCATCACCATGTAAAAGAAATTCCTTTGGTCCATTGGAACAATTTGATGAGATAATTGGAAGATTGCATAAAGCAGCCTCTATGATTACAAACCCGGGATCTTCCCATAATGAAGAGAGGACATATATAGATGCATTTTTCATATATGAATAAACGTTAGTAGTATAATCTATGAGATAAACTCTATCATTTAATTTTTTTTTATTGATTAATTTTTGTAATTCTTTTTTTTGCTCACCCTCACCAATAATATAAAGATCGTAATTTTTATTTGACTCAAAGAAATTAGAAATTTCGTAAATCAGATACTTAAAATTTTTTTGGGGAGTAAGTCTTCCTACTGATAGCAAAAATTTTCTATCAGTTTTTTTTTCAATTTTTTGGTATTTCAAATTAATGAATTTTTTTACATTAATTATAGCATCAGGAAGAAATATTAATTTTTTTTCAATTAAAAATTTTTTATTTTTTAAGTTGTTAATTAACTCAATTGAGGGACAAGTAATTTTAAAAATATTTTTAGTAGTAATCGTCCAAAATATTTTTCTTAAAAAATTTAATTTTGGTAAACCAGATATTCTTAAAATTATCTTAGATTTTGGTTTTAAAAAGTAATTTATTAATAATGGTAACGATGTGATTAAGTGAATTATTAAATAATCTGGCTTTTGTTTATTTAATAATTTTATTAGTGGAAAGAATGATAAAATAAAAATCAAAAAAAATGATATTCTACTTTGTATATATCCTTTTTTAGGTAAATATTTGAAATAACTAAAATTTAATTTTATAAGATTTAAGTTATTTTTTTTTATTTCATCTTCATATTCATCCCACTCACCACAAACATTTATTATACCAACATTTTTAGTTCTTAAACTATATCTTGAATATGCTATTGCTGAATTAAGAGTTGATTTTACTGTTCCAACATTAGAAAGAAATGGAGACCAATATAAAATTTTTTTTTTCATTCAAAAATATGGCGCGCCCTGAAGGATTCGAACCTCCGACCCACGGTTTAGAAAACCGTTGCTCTATCCAGCTGAGCTAAGGGCGCAATTAAACATACTTATATAAGTAAACTAATTTTTAAAAAAGAATTTTTTAAATATAATAAGAATTGATAATAATTCAACTCTCCCGATAATCATAAATAATATCAAAAAATATTTTGTTAAATTACCTATTTTTTCAAAATCTATACTATTTGTATCTGTCATGTGAGAATTTACCGTATTCATAAGTGTCAATATCGAAAGATTAAATGATTGTTCAAAAGATAGGTTACTCATTGATATTACGCTTGATAAAAATATAAGTGAAATAACAAATATTATAATCGACATAAAATATTTATAAAAATCAGTTTTATCCATAATTTTGTCTGAGAATAATAATTTATTTATAAACACATTTTTAGGTTTGGCATTAGAAATTATTTCGTTAATGGAAAATTTAAATAAAGAAATAATTTTTAAAAAACGTAAACCCGAACTTGTTGAAAAAAAAGATCCACCTACAATAATTAAAATTATAAATATAAATGAGAGGTGCCCAGGTATATTTTTCAATGACACGCCAATATTTGAAACACAGCTGGCTATAGATAAAAAAATTATTGCAAAGTTTATTTCTTTATCTATTAGCAGAAAAAAGGCAAAAATTACAATTACCAAATAACCTATAAGATAAATATCCTCTTGGATAAATTTAATCCCCTTCCTCCTATATACTGCTAAATTATATAAAAAAAATAAGCTAAAAAAAGAGAGTAACATTAGTACAGAAAAAATAATAATTTGGGTTTGACTATTAAGAATTGACTCAAGATTATTTACCGGTAAAAAACCACCTGATGATATTAAAGTCATTGATAAATTCAGTGATACAAATGATCTAAAACCAAATAAGTTTAAAATAATAAAAATTATAACAGTTAAAAAAGAGTAAAAAATGAATATTTTAAGTGACTGTTTAAAAATTTCAGCCGTATTAAAAGCTAAAAAATTAGTTAATGTATTTTTAAGATTATCATCAAAAACATCAATTAATAGGATTATTGAAAACAAAAAATATAAACCCCCTAACCATTGAGACGATGAGCGCCAAAGTATTAAGCTTTCATCCAAATGTTTAATATTTTCAAATACTGTAAATCCGGTAGAGGTAAAACCCGATACTGACTCAAAATACGCATTTGCAAAGGTTATGTTATAAATGCTTAAATAATATGGTAATGCTATAAATAATGGTAAAATAAAATAGCCTAAAATTACTGAGAAAATTTTTGTAAAAATACTTATCTTTGTCGTATTCTTTTTTAAAAAAAAGAAACTTAACAGAGGTAATATAGAAATAAGAAAAGTATATAAGTATATATCTACATTAAGGTATAAATCAAAATAATATGAGTAAAGGATATTCAAAAAACACAGAAAGCAAATTAAAATATTGAAAAATCTTAAATAATAAATACTGAAGTTAAGCATTAAATTGAGCTTATACGAAACATATTCTCAACAACTGAAATTTGGTCATTTTTAGCGAGAAACACTACTTTATCATCTTTTTGAAAAACAAAACTTGAACGTGGAATAATTATATCATCTCCTCTCAAAATAGCACCAATTCTTATTTCGTCAGGTAAATTTGCATTTTTAAGCTCTTTGTTAATTAATTCTGAAGTTTCAATTATTTCTGCCTCAATTACCTCATACTCACCATTCAGTATACTGTAAGCTGTCTCGATAGTTCCCTTGTGAACATGCTTCAATATACTTGAAACAGTGCTCATCCTTGGATCTATAAGATCGTCTATTTTTAACGAGGATTGAAGCAATGAATAATTAGATTTATTTGTTAGTGCTATTGTTTTTTTATTTTTTGAAAACTTTTCAACTAAAACACTAATCATTAAATTATCCTCATCGTCATTTGTAAGTGCTAAAACTGTCTCAATTTCATCAAGATTTGCCTCTGATAGAACATCTTCATCTAAAGCATCACCATTTATGATAATTGAATTGTTTAATTCATTTGCGATAAATTCAGCTCTCTCTTTATTTTTTTCAATAATTTTAATTCTAGCTGAATCAAAAGTCTCTTCGATATTTTTTGCTAAATTATAGCCAATATTTCCTCCACCTATAATTAATATTTTACTTGATATTTTTTCGTTATGTCCAAAGGCTATAAGGGTTTTTGCCATTTGAGAAGAGTTTATTATTACATAGGCCTTATCATCTTTTTCCATTACGTCATTTTTTTTTAAAATAATAAATTTTTCGTTTCGAATGACTCCTAAGATATTTGCTTCTAAATCAGGAAACTTTTTAGTTAATTCATTTAATTTTATATTTTTAATAGGACAATTTTCTTCTATTAAAATCTCTAAAAGTCTTATTTTATTGTCAGCAAATGGAATATTGTCAAGAGCACCGGGTGCCTCGAGTTTTCTCAATAGGGATTTTGCAATTTCTAGTTCAGGTGAAATTATCACATCTATAGGAAGATTTTCTTTATTATATAATTTACTAAATTTTGGCTCCAGATAATTTTGTGATCTTATTCTAGCAATTTTTTTTGGTATTTTAAATGTGGTATAAGCAATTTGACATATAAGCATATTAATTTCATCATTTCTGGTTACTGCAATTATCATGTCAGCATCAGCGCCTTTGGCTTTTTCTAAAATCGAGGGATAAGTCGCTTTTCCAACAATAGCATTCACATCTAAAGAGTCTTTAATTTTTTGGATATCTTCACTCGATTGATCAACCACAGTAATAGAGTGGTCTTGTTCACTTAATAGCTTAGCTATAGTGAAACCGACTCTTCCTGCACCGCAAATAATTATATTCATTAATTCAGATCTTTTATATTAAGCCCTTTTAATTTTCTGTGTAATGCTGATCTTTCCATTCCAATAAATTTAGCCATCTTAGATATATTTCCACCGAATTTTTTTAATTGAGATGATAAATACTCTTTTTCAAAATTTTCTCTAGCCTCTTTTAATGGTACAGATAAAGATTTTTCATGAAACACATTTTCATCTTCTGAAATTTTTAATGACTCTTTAATTATACTAAATATCTTTTCAGGACTATCTGGTGACAATATGGCTATTCTTTCTATCAAGTTTCTTAATTCTCTAACATTACCGGGCCAAGAATAATCTATTAAGTTATGGTTATTTGGATCAATAACAAACTTTTTAAGATTATAATTTTCAGCAATTTTTTCTGAGAAGTATTTAATTAATAAAGGTATATCTTGAACTCTTTTATTTAAGGGTTCAATGTTAATTTGAAATACATTTAATCTATGAAATAGATCTTCTCTAAAATTTCCTTGGGATATTTCATAATTAATATCTGTAGAAGTAGAACATATTATTCTAACATCAACTTTTATATCATGATTCCCATTTATTCTTTTAAATTTTTGGTCTGTTAGAACTCTTAAAATTTTCGATTGTGTTTCTAGAGGTATTTCTGAAACCTCATCAATCAAAAGAATTCCTCCTGAGGATTTTTCTAAAGCGCCATAAGAGATTGATCCATCTTTCTTTTCTTCTCCAAATAATTCCTGTTCATATTTTTTAACATCTAATAAAGCTCCATTAAGTATTATAAAAGGCTTATTTTTTCTATTTGAAATTTTATGAATTTTACGAGCTATCAATTCTTTCCCAGATCCAGTTGGTCCACAAATAAAGACTCTTGACTCTGTAGTTGATACTTTTTGTATCTGATCATTTATTTTATTTATATTGTTGCTTGTACCAATTAGGTCAAATGAGTGAAAAAGTTTAGTTTCTAGATATTTATTCTCTTTAATTAAGTTATAATTCTCTGATGCTCTCTTTATAAAGTTCATTAATCTTTCTTTATCAAATGGTTTTTGTATAAATTCAAATGCTCCTGATTTAAGCGATTTTACAGCCATTTCTATATTCGCATGCCCAGAGATAATGATTACAGGTATATCTTTATTTTTTTGTTTGATGTGATTAAGTAGCTCAATTCCATCATTGTCGCCCTTATCTAATTTAACATCTATAATAGCTACTTCAGGCAACTTTTTATCAATTTCTTTTAATGCCTGATTATAATTTGCAGCAACTCTAGTTTTATAACCAGCGTCGGAAATAAGGTCATTTAAAATATTTCTTATATCAGGGTTATCATCAATAATTAAAATTTCAGTAGACATTTTAAGCAGGTAAATCTATTTTGATTGTTGCTCCAATTTTATTCTCAACAAGTTTTAAAGTCCCATTATGGTCATTAATTATTTTATTCACTATAGGAAGTCCTAAACCGGTGCCATTACTCTTTGTTGTGAAATATGGTTTAAGCAAATCATCCAAATTTTTACTACTAAATCCTAGACCATTATCATTAATAATGATTTGTATATAATCATCTTTTTTTAAAATTTCTATATCAATTTTCTTTGTAAAATCAGGACTTTTTGAAAATTTCTCTTTTAAACTCTCAATCGAGTTTTTAAAAAGGTTTGTAAAGATTCTATTTAATTGCTCTGAGTCACAATTTATATTTAATGGTTCATTAAAGGATTTAAAGCTTATATTTACTGATTTATCAATTTCATTCATCAACAATATATTTTCTTTAATTATTTTCACAATATTATGCTTTTTTAAAATTGGTTTCGGCATTCTAGCGAAATCAGAAAATTCATTTATTAAATTTTCTATTTGTTTAATTTGTTTGTTTATGATTTTTAAATTTTCATTAAAATTTGATTTATCATTCTCACTCATTAGATTTGAAAACTTTGAATTAAATCTATCAATAATTAATTGAATGGGCGTTAGAGGATTTTTGATTTCATGTGCTAATTTTCTAGCAACATTTTCCCATGCTTCGTGTCGCTCAGTAAGAAGTAATTTGTCTTGTTGAGTTTTTAAACGATCAATCATCAAGTTGAAATTTTTATTTAATGATTCAAGTTCTTTATCTGTTTTTATTTCAGGAACCTTAGTATCTAAATTTCCTCTACCAATACTCATTGATGCGTTTACTAAATTATTAATTGACCTAAAAAACCTTGAGGAAAACCTTATAGCTATTGAAACACTTAAAAATAGCATTAAAGAAACAACTATTAAATAAATTAATATAAAAGAGATTTGTATACCTGTTCTTTTGTCTTCAACAGTATAATAAAAATTAAGAGCTTCTTGAGACTCTGTCAAATATTTGGAAATATCTTGTTCTAAATATTTAACAACATATATATATGTGTTTTTATAATTAGGTAGCTTAAGTATTGCAGCAGATTTATTCTCAAATGCATTTATAATTTTGAGAGGCCTGTCATCTTTCATTACTAAATCAAATGCTTTTTGATCTGGTGCTATGAATTTCTTCATATCGTTTAAAGTTGACATGATAATTTTTTTTTGGTCAGTTATTATATGTATCTCATCTACATTACGTAAAATTTTTTGGTTAATTAAGAATTTTTTAAAATCAAGTGGATCACTTTGATAAAAATTTCCACTTTTGTTTATATCAAAAGCTATCATCACAATATCGCTCTCTATCTTATTTCTTACATCTTGGACATAATTTTTAGCTAACTCATAAGAGTTGTTGACAGCAGTTGTAATTTTTTTATCAAAATATTTTTCTAAGGCGAAAGAAAACAAAAAGAGAGAGAAAATTGATATTAGTATTGATGGTATTAAAGTGAATAAGGCAAAAAAAGTAATATACTTTTTATTTGATTTTGAACCTTTTACATCGATTTCATTTTTAATGGATTTTTTTATTTCAATGAAAACAAAAACAAAAAAAAATAATAGTAATACAATGTTAACGAGTAATAAATATTGTAAATTGACCTCATTTAATTGAATAAAACTTTTATCAATAAATGTTAAAAATGTAATAAAACCAACAAATAATGTAATAAGAAAGATTAAAATAATAAAAATATTTTTTTTTATAAATTCAAGCATTGTGTAATAAATTCATTATCTTATATATAACGAAATGAGCAATTGTTTTATAATACTAGCAGCGGGACAAAGCAAAAGGTTTAAATCAATTAATTTAAAGCAATATACATATTATAAAAATAGACCTGTATTTGAGCATACCTTAGATAAAATCTTAGAATGTAAACTGTTCAAATACATAATTTTAGTAACTAATAAAAAATCATTTATTAAAAAGAAATATTTATCAAAAATTAAGGTTTTAAAAGGTGGTAAAGAAAGGAGCGATTCTTCATTAATCGCCATTGAATATGCTAAGAGGTTTAAAGTCAGAAATATCTTAATCCATGATGCAGCAAGACCGAATTTTTCAATTAAATTAGTTAAAAATGTATTATTTAATTTGAAAAAAAATAAAGCTGTGGTGCCTTACATTAATTCTACAGATGCAATTAAATACAATGTTAAACAATCACTATTTAACTTAAGAAAAGAAAATATTTATTTAGCACAAACTCCCCAAGGCTTTAGGTTCATAGATATATATAATTTAGC
The DNA here is from genome assembly GCA_902617645.1 of uncultured Pelagibacteraceae bacterium. Taxonomy (GTDB): domain Bacteria; phylum Pseudomonadota; class Alphaproteobacteria; order Pelagibacterales; family Pelagibacteraceae; genus Pelagibacter. The sequence continues at coordinate 10,268 of CACMXM010000001.1, forward strand.
AAAAAAAAATAAAAATAAAATTCAGGATGAGTCTAGCCTATTCATTAATAATAACTATAGAGTTAAATTTATTAAAGGCGAAATAGAGAATACTAAAATTACATATAAGAGTGATTTAAAATATATATCAACATTTTATGGAATTGGATTTGATGTCCACAGACTAGTAAAAGGAAGAAAACTTTATTTAGGTGGATTAGATATTAAATCATCATTAGGCACACTGGGACATTCTGACGGGGACCCTGTTTTACATGCCATAACAGATGCAATTCTTGGAGCCTGCAAAAAGGGTGATATTGGTCAGAAATTTTCAAATAAAAATTCTAAGTATAAAAATATAAGATCAACAATATTATTAAGTAAAGTAATTAAAGAAGTGGAAGAAAATAGTTTCTATATAAATAATCTAGATATTAACATTATAACTCAAAAGCCTAAAATTTCAAAATATAAACATAAAATTGTTAAATCAATTTCAGATATTTGTGGAATATCGAAAAATAAAATAAATATAAAAGGTAAGACAACAGAAAAATTGGGATTAATAGGGAGGGAAAAAGCTATTGCTTGTGAAGTAATTGCTTCAATTTCAAAATATGATTTATAAATTTAACTCTTTATTCGTAACATTATTTGGTATTGGTAGGATAAGCAAAATTCCAGGAAGTATTGCATCTTTAGTAACTACTATTTTTTTATTTTTTATATTTCAAATTCTAGATTTAGCACCTGATCTAGTTTTAATTTGTTTGATTGTAATTTTTTTTGTTTCACTTTATTCCATAAATCAGTTTATTAAAAATAAAGAAAACAAAGATCCAAAAGAAATTGTAATAGATGAATTTATTGGTCAATCAATACCAATATGTTTATATGAAATAGCTCACGAAGGTTCAAAAGAAACTAACGAAGTTTTAACATTTTATTTTATAATGTTTATTCTATTTCGAATTTTTGACATTACGAAACCTTACCCTGTTAGTTATTATGATAAAAATTTTAAAAATAGTTTTGGTGTAGTTATGGATGACGTTTGTGCTGGGTTATATGTTGTGGCAGTTATGGTATTATATATGGTTTTCAGCTCATGAAAAAAATTTCTAATAAAGTAGTAAAAATACTTAGGGCGAAAAAATTAAAAATTTCTTTTGCAGAGTCATGCACAGGTGGTTTATTAGCTAGTTCGATTACTTCGATTGGTGGATCTTCTAAGATTTTTACTTTAGGAATGGTTACTTACTCAAATCAATCAAAAATAAATATTTTAAAAGTTCCAAAAAAAGTTATAGCCAAATACGGCGCTGTTAGCTACGAGACATGTTTGGAAATGGTAAAGAATTTGAGTAGAATTAGTCGAACAAATATATCAATTTCTATAACAGGAATAGCTGGACCGAAAGGTGGAACTAAAGAAAAACCAGTCGGGCTTGTTTATATTGGGTTAAAGAAAGGAAATAAAATTGTCGTAAAGAAATATTTATTTAAACACAAAAATCGAAATTTAATTCAAAAAGCTACAGTTATAAAAGCTTTAAACCTTATTTTAAGTATTTTTAAATAGTTCCTCAGCTCTTTTTTGAAAGGCATCTGCAATTTTATTAAGACCATATGTAAAAGACTTAGCCATTAATATATTTAAAAATTTATTTTTTAGCTCAAAATCTACATCAAAGGATACTTCAGTCATGTTACCTTTTTGATTAAAATACCACCTATTTTCTAGATATTTTAATGGACCATCAATATTAGTAACGTAAATTGTGTCTTCTTTTTTATTAAATCTCACATCGCTTTTATATGTGTCTTTAAAAATTCCCTTTCCAATAGTCAAATCTGCAATAATGTATATATCCTCCCCTTTATCGTTACGCTCATAAACTTTTGAGTTAATACAATAAGGTATGAAATTGGGATACTTGTCTATATCAAGAACTAAATCAATTAAATTTTTTTTTTCAATTTGAATTAATCTTTTGACCGATGCTTGGGGCATTTGTTTTTAAACGTTGGGTTTTTAGTTTTCTAAAATCTTCATCTGCATGATAAGAGGATCTAGTTAATGGCGTTGAAGATACTAGTAAAAATCCTTTTGATTTTGCAATTTCCCCAAATTCTTTAAATTCATCAGGATGATAATATTTTTCGAGTGGATGATGTTTTGAGGAAGGTTGTAAATATTGACCAATTGTTAAAAAATCAACTTTGGCAGATATTAAATCATCCATAACTTGTACGACTTCATCCTTTTTTTCACCTAGGCCAATCATTATTCCAGATTTTGTAAATATATTTTTATTTATCTCTTTAGATTTTTTTAAAAGATCTAGAGATGCAAAGTATCTAGCTCCTGGTCTGACCTTTCTATAAAGGCTAGGCACTGTTTCAATATTATGATTAAATACATCTGGATTAGCCTCAATAACTTTTTTATATGACTCGCCTTTTCTAAGAAAATCTGGAGTTAGTACCTCTACTGATGTGTTTGGGTTTAATTTTTTTGTAGCCAAAATTACCTCATAAAAATGATTTGATCCACCATCAGGTAAATCATCTCTATCAACGGATGTTATTACTACATGGTTAAGATCTAATTTTTTTACTGCATTTGATATTTTGTAAGGTTCAAGTGGATCGAGCGGCTGTGGTTTTCCAGTGCTAACATCACAAAAAGCACAAGCTCGAGTACAAGTGTCTCCCATTATCATAAAAGTTGCGTGCCTTTTGCTCCAACATTCAGTTATATTTGGACAATTCGCTTCCTGACAAACTGTAACTAATTTACTTTTATTAATTAAACTTTTAGTAATAAAAAATTCTTTACTATTAATTATTTTAGATTTAATCCAATTAGGTTTCCTCTTTATTGGATTAACTGGTTTATTTACTTTTTCTGGGTGTCTAATTTTCATTATCAATAACTATATAAGTCGTTTCCCCCTTTTTACCAAGCATCAATTTGTCCCTTATAAGCATATCGATGTAATCATAATCAAGCCTCTCACTTAAAAGAGTATTTTTTAATTCAATATTTTTTATCTTTTCAAGCGTTTCTTTTTCTTGGATTTTTAGATTTTCTAAAACTTCCTTTTTTTCAAAATATGCAAATAGACCTCTTTGACCTCCAAAAAGATTTATTAAGATGTATACAAATAAAATAATTAAAATAAGAATTTTTAGATTTTCTTTGATTTTTAATAAAACACTCACAAATAATTCATCCTAGCATTAGACCCCAAATCTTCCTCAATTCTTATTAATTGATTATATTTTGAAACTCTCTCAGATCTTGACAATGAACCAGTTTTTATTTGATTAGAATTAGTACCTACCGCAAGGTCTGCAATGAAAGTATCTTCGCTGTCTCCTGATCTGTGTGAAATGACAGTCTTATATCCAATATTATTTGCAAATCTAATAACATCTAATGTTTCAGAAACTGTCCCAATTTGATTGAGTTTAATCAGAATTGAATTGGAAGACTCGTATAAAAAACCTTTTTTAAGTCTCTCCAAATTGGTTACATATAGATCATCACCAACAATTTGTATTTTTTTTGTAGCTTTATTAAATCTACTCCATGCCAACCAATCGTTTTCAAAAAAAGGGTCTTCTATAGACTTAATTTTAAACTTTTTAATTAATTTGATATACTTATTAATTGTTTGCTCTACATTAAGGTATTTTTTTGAATGAATTGAATATTTCTTGTTTTTATATAATTCATTAGCAGCAACATCTAGGCAAATTGATATTTGCTTACCATTTTTAAAGCCGGCTTTTTCAATTGATTTTACTATTAGTCGTAATGCCTCTTCATTACTTGATATCATTGGAGCAAATCCACCTTCGTCACCAACAGAAATTGACATTCCTCTATCTGAAATAATTTTTTTTAAACACTGTATTACTAAAAAACACATTCTCACAGCCTCTGAAAAATTTTTTGCTCCATCCGGACGGATCATAAATTCTTGTATTCTTAATTTATTATTTGCATGTGCACCCCCATTAATTATATTCATCATTGGAAAAGGAAGTTTGAAGTTTTTTTTAATTATAAAGTTTTTATAAAGTGGAATTTTTTTAATTTTTGATGAGAGTTTTTTTACAGCCATTGATACAGCTAAAATTGCATTTGCCCCAATTTTTGTTTTATGTTTAGTGCCGTCTAAATTAATTAAAATTGAATCGATAAGTTCTTGATTATGAACATTTTTATTTAATAATTTTTTTGATATTTTTGAATTAATGTATTTGACAGGGCCAAAAACACTCTTTCCAAAATATCTTTTATTTTTTTTATCTCTTTTCTCATGCGCCTCATAAGAACCCGTTGATGCACCGGATGGACAAATTGCGCTTGAACTTTTTTCATAGCTGAAAACTTCTGCTTCGATGGTTGGGTTTCCTCTACTATCAAATACCTGTCTTGCTATAACTCTGGTAATTTTACTCATTTAATTTTTACAAGCTTATCTATTTCATATAATTGATTTAATAATTGTTCTAATTTATTAATTGGTAACATATTTGGCCCATCCGAAGGTGCATTATCTGGATCTTGATGCGTTTCGATAAAAACGCCTGCAACACCAACTGCTACAGCTGCTCTAGCTAAATACTCCACAAATTCTCTTTGACCACCACTTTTATCACCCATCCCACCAGGTTGTTGTACAGAATGAGTAGCATCAAATATTACAGGATATCCAAGTTTAGACATTATTGGTAATGATCTCATATCTGATACTAGAGTATTGTAACCAAAGCTTGCTCCTCTCTCTGTAACCAAAATATTATTATTTCCAGATTCAGAAATTTTTTTTGTCACATTTGCCATATCCCATGGTGCTAAAAATTGACCTTTTTTAACATTGATTATTTTTTTTGTTTTTGCAGCAGCAATTAATAAGTCAGTTTGTCTACATAGAAATGCTGGAATCTGCAAAATATCTACATGATTTGATACAGCCAAGCATTGCTCCTCGTTATGAATATCCGTTAAAACAGGAACTTTTAAATCTTTTTTAATTTTATCAAAAACCGGTAAAGACTTTTCTAATCCTGCACCTCTTTTACCTTTTAAACTTGTTCGATTGGCTTTATCAAACGACGTTTTGTAAATAAAACCAATACTAAATTTATCTGCTATTTCTTTTATTTTTCCAGCCATATCCATTGAATGTTGTTCGGATTCTAATTGGCATGGACCCGCAATTAAAGTGAATGTATCTTTATTTGAGATTTTTATTCCATTACAATTAATTATTTTATTTTCCATTATTTTGATTTAGCAGCCTTAATAAAGGAAGAGAATAAAGGATGAGGGTTTAAAGGTCTAGATTTAAATTCTGGATGAAACTGAACACCGATAAACCATGGGTGATTCTTTAATTCGATTATTTCAGGTAAATTATTGTTTGGCGACATTCCAGAAAAAATCATACCATTGGACTCAAACTTACTTTGCAAATGTTTATTAACCTCATATCTATGCCTGTGTCTTTCTTTAATATTAGTTGAATTGTATATTTTTTTTACTAGGGAATTATGTCTTAATTTTGCTTCATAAAGACCTAGTCTCATAGTACCACCTAATTCTTTATTAGTACCTTTAATTATTTTCCCATCTTTATCCCATTCATTCATCAGACCAATAACCGGAAAGCATTTTTTATCTAACTCGGATGATCCTGCATGCTTAATATTCAGTTTATTTCTAGCAAATTCAATAACAGCCATTTGCATACCAAAACATATTCCAAAGAAAGGAATTTTATTTCTTCTAGCAAAATTAATTGCTGCTATTTTGCCCTCTGTACCCCTTTTTCCAAAACCACCTGGTATTAGAATACCTGACACATTTTTAAGTAATTTCTTAACATCTTGTTTCTTTAAATTATCAGACTCAATTCTTAGTAGATTTACTTTTACTTTATTAAAAATTCCACCATGAATTAAAGCTTCATCTAAAGATTTATAAGCATCTTTTAAATTAACGTATTTTCCAATAATCGCTATATTCACTTGTTTTTTTGAATTTAAAACAGTATCAGTTATTTTTTTCCACGGTGTTAAATTTGCATTTTTTTTTGGTCTAATATTAAAATATTTTAAAACTTGTCTATTTAATTTTTCTTTGTGAAAACTTATTGGTGCTTCATAAATTGTTCTTACATCAACAGTTTCAATCACATTATCTATTGGCACATTGCAAAATAAAGATATTTTTTTTCTTTGGTCTATCGGAATAGATTTTTGTGATCTACATATCACTATATCTGGTTGAATACCCAAACTTCTAAGCTCCTTAACTGAATGTTGCGTTGGTTTGGTTTTAATTTCATCAGATGATTTTAAAAAAGGAACAAGTGTCAGATGTATAAATAAACTTCTTTTTTTTCCCACATCATTTGCAAATTGTCTTATGGCTTCGACAAAAGGTAAACTCTCAATATCCCCTACGGTTCCACCTATTTCACAAATTACAAAATCTTCATTAGTTATATCACCTTTAATAAATTCTTTAATTCTATCAGTTACATGAGGTATCACTTGTACAGTTTTACCTAGGTACTTGCCTGTTCTTTCTTTTTTAATTATATCGCTGTAAATTTTTCCTGTAGTTATATTGTCTGTTTTTTTTGCAGAAATATTTGAGAATCTTTCGTAATGGCCTAAATCTAAATCTGTCTCTGCGCCATCGTCAGTGACAAAAACTTCACCATGTTGAAATGGGCTCATTGTACCAGGATCTACATTTAAGTAAGGGTCCATTTTTCTCAGTCTTACCTTATAGCCTTGAGACTTAAGTAAATAAGCTAATGATGCTGAAGATAAACCTTTTCCTAAAGATGAGACCACGCCGCCAGTAACGAATATATATCGCGCCATGGAATTATGTTATAGCGAATTATTTTAAAAATGAAAATACTTAATTATTATTTTCAGGAATTTTTGGAACTTCTCCTGAATTTTGCTCCATTTTATCAATCACTGACGACTCTGTCTCAAGATCGCCCCTCGATATGATTGTTAATGAAAGACTGCAAATTATAAACAAAGTAGCAATTATAGCCGTTGCTTTTGTCATAAAATCACCTGCTGTTCTAGAAAACATAAAACTTTCTTGAGAAACACCAATTCCTAGCGCTCCTCCCTCAGATTTCTGCAATAAAACGATTATTACCAATATTACAGCTAATATCACATTTATCACTAATAGAATATTTTCCATGAGAATTAATTAAACGTTTTTTTTATTATATCAATAAATATATTGCTATTTTGAGATGCACCACCAATTAAAAATCCATCAAGATTTGTTATATTTTTTAAAAGATTTACATTCTTTTGATTAACAGATCCACCATATAAAACTTTTGGATTTTTATATTTCATTTTATTACTTAGAAATAATTTTATTATCCTAGTGGTATTTTCTAAGTCCTCTATTTTTGGAATCATGCCTGAACCTATAGACCAAACTGGCTCATAGGCGATTATTATATTTTTTTTATTTTTTATTTTTTTAAGGCCTTTGCTTAACTGACTTAGTAAGGTTTTTTTTGTTAATTTTTTCTTTTTTTGTCCAAATGTTTCACCAATGCAAAAAATTACTTTTAAATTATTTTGAAGTGCAGAGATAATTTTTCTGTTAATGATATTATCGGTTTCACCTTTGGCTCTTTTTTCGGAGTGTCCTAATATAACGTATTCACATTTTAAAGATTTTATCATCATTGCATTTATAGATCCAGTGGGTGGACCATAGTTAGACCCAAAGCTACAATTTTGTGCTCCAGTCTTAATGGTGGTATTTTTCAATTTTTGTATAAAAGGATGTATCAATGTGAAGGGAGGACAGTAAATGATTTTTAAATTTTTCGCTTTTTTATTTTTTTTCTTGAATTTGATAACTTTATTTAATGAATTAAGGCTATTTAAATGGCCAAACATTTTCCAATTAGCAACAAAATATCTTAATTTATTTGTCATATTTAATTATTTAATCTATAGGTTTGTCGTTTATAGTTCAATAATTTATAAAAAAAGATGTTAAATAGTATTAGAAATTTTTCAAAAACGATAACTGCAAAAATATTCTTATTTATAGTTGCAGTGCCTTTTGTCTTTTGGGGTATGGGTGATGTATTTACGAGTGGAAATACAAATTCTTTAGCAAAAATAAATAATGAAAATATATCAACAGAGGATTTTATTGATCATATAAATGAATTAAATATTAATCAAAACTTAATAAAGGATAGATTAGAAGATAATATTTTGGAGGAAGTACTAAGCAGATTAATATCAAATAAGTTAATTGAACTTGAAATAAAAGAAGCAAATTTAGTTATATCTGACAAAATTCTAGCAGAAAAAATAAAAACAAACTCAAATTTTTTAGATGAAAATTTAAATTTTTCTAGAACAAAATATGAAAAATTTTTACTTTCGAACAATCTTACAGCAAGTCGGTTTGAGAAAAATTTTAAAGAAAATGAATTTCAGGAAGAACTATTTAATTATTTAGGTGGAGGAATTAAATCACCTAATTTTTTAGTAAATAATTCCTATGAAGACGAAACTAAAAAAATTAACATAGAATTTATTAATCTTGAAAATATTTATTCAAAAAAAGAAAATATCAATAATGATGATGTTAAAAATTATATTAATAAAAATAAAGAAAAACTTAAAAAGGATTACATAGATTTTTCTTATTCAAAAGTAACTCCAAAAGATTTGATAGGTCTAGACGAATATAATGATGAATTTTTTACAAAAATAGATGAAATAGAAAGTAAATTATTAAATAATGTAAGTTTTAAAGATACAATTCAAACATATGATTTGAAAAGTATATCAAAAAATAGCTTTATTCCGCAATCTGATAAAGAAACAATTGAAACTAAAATTTATAATCTTAGAAACAATGAAAAGTCTGGTGTTATTGACGAAAGCGATTTTTTTGCAATTTATGAAATTACAAAAATTGAAAATAAAATTCCAAACGTAGACGATAGTAATTTTGTAAACCAGGTCAAACAATTTATATTTAATCAGAATAAATTTGAATTTAATAAAGAAATCTTAAAAAAAATTAATGATAATAATTTTTTTAATACTGATTTTAATAAATTAGTCTCAGGAAAAAACAAAATTGAGAAAATGCTAATTAAATCAAAGAATGATGTAGAAAAATTTAGCTCAGAATCTCTAGAAGTCATTTACTCTCTTCCAATTAAAAGCTTCGCATTGGTTGCAGACAATGAGAAAAATGTTTATTTAGTAAAAATTCTAAATCATAAAGTAGATAAAATCCTTGATAATGATGAACTTAAAAATATTTATTATATTGAAGCAAATAATTTAATAAAAGATAAAATATTTCAAACTTATGATGTTTATTTAAATTCTAAATATACAATCAAAATAAACGAAAAAACTCTTGAAAGAGTAAAAAACTATTTTAGATAATGTTAAACAGAAGCTATAAACAATTTAAGTTTCTACATCAAAATAAGGTAAATCAAGTTTTATATTTAGAAAAAAAATTAAATGATAATAATCAAATATTAAATCTTATCGACAATTTTTTAAATGAAAAGAATAGTTTTATATTTGAGTCAGTTGAAAAAGGGGCAAAAGGAAGATATACAATTTTTGGTAAAAAACCTGATAAAATTTGGGAATTTAATAATAATAAATCTTTCAAAATTCAGAATAAAAAAAAAATTCCTATAAAAGGTAAACCAAGGAATATTATTGGAGATATTTTAGAAAATTTTAAATTTAAAACTCCGACAAAACTTCCTCCAATTTGCTCATTAATTTCTGGGTATTTTTCATACGATACGATCAGATACGTAGAAAAAATCCCAAATAACTGTAAAGACGATTTAAAAATGCCTGATGTAAGACTTCTAAGACCAACAGTTTTAATAATACACGATAATCTAAAAAAGAAAATTTTTTACATAGTTAATGTGTTCAAAGACCAAAGTATCCAAAATTATAAAAAAAAGTACGACGATATTAAAAACCAAATTAACTTTATGATTCACCAATCTAAATTAAGTTTGAATCTCCCTTATAGATCTAAAAATGAGAAAAAAATAAAAGTACATTCTAATACCACTAAATCTCAGTATTTAAATATGGTAAAAAAGGCTAAAAAATTTATTAAGATTGGAGATATTTTTCAAGTTGTACTTAGTCAGAGATTTGAGGCAAAACTTACAAAAAAGCCTATAGATATTTACAAAAAACTAAGAATATCAAATCCTTCACCTTTTATGTTTTTTTTTAACTTTAATGACTTTCAAATTATAGGTGCTAGCCCCGAAATTTTAGTTAGATTACGTAAAAACATAATTACTATTAGACCAATTGCTGGGACACGCCCTAGAGGAAAAACAAAGAAACAAGATAATTTTTATAAAAAAGATCTGCTAAAGGATAAGAAAGAACTCGCTGAGCATTTAATGTTGTTAGATTTAGGAAGAAATGATGTTGGTAAAGTAGCTAAAATTAATACTGTGAAAGTAACTGAAAAATTTTTAATTGAAAAATATTCTCATGTTATGCATATTGTTTCAAATGTTGTAGGAATTCATAATAAAAGCCTCTCAAAATTAAATTCACTCTTAGCCGGATTTCCAGCCGGAACAGTCTCTGGGGCTCCAAAGATTAGAGCAATGGAAATTATTGATGAATTAGAAAAATCAAAAAGAAAAGTTTATGCTGGTGGTATTGGATATTTTTCTTCAAATGGTGATTTTGATACTTGTATAGCTTTAAGAACAGCAGTCACAAAAAAAAATAAATTTTATGTTCAAGCAGGCGCAGGAATTGTTGCTGATAGTAAACCGAATAATGAATATAAGGAAACGGTAAATAAAGCAAAAGCATTAATTAGTGCATTAAAATAATGAAAATAATATTAATTGATAATTATGATAGTTTTACCTTCAATTTATTTCACTATTTGTCCTCTTTAAAAATTAATGTTGATGTAATTAGAAATGATAAGATTAATGCAAATCAAATATTGAAAAAAAAATATAACGGTATAGTTATTTCTCCTGGTCCTGGTAATCCAAATCAGGCTGGAAATTGTATAAATATAGTAAAGTCTCTTTATAAGAAAATTCCAATTTTTGGAGTATGTTTGGGTCATCAGATAATTGGTCAAGTATTTGGATCAAGAATAATCCAAGCAAAAAAACTTATGCATGGGAAAACTAGTGAAATATTATCAAATAAGATAGGTGTTTTAAAAAATTTACCTAGAAAATTTGAAGCTACTAGATATCATAGTTTAATAATTGATAAAAAAACCTTATCAAAAGATCTTTTAATAACTGCTGAAACTAAAGATGGTCTTATAATGGGTATTAAACACAAAAAGTATAATGTGCATGGTGTACAATTTCATCCAGAAAGCATTAAAACCAAATTAGGAATTAAAATTTTAAAAAATTTTGTTAAATTTAAATAATAATGAAAAGTTATATTGAAAAAATTCAAAATAAACAAAGTCTTACATTTGATGAAAGTAAGTCTGCTTTTAAAATATTGATGGAAGGTAAAGCTGATGAAAATGAAATTTTTGATTTTTTGACCGGATTGTCATCAAAGGGTGAAACATCTGATGAAATTGCTGGTGGCGTTTACGTATTGAGGAATAAATCAAAAAGGGTAAATATCAAAAATTGTATAGATACATGCGGTACAGGTGGTGATGGTATGAATACTCTCAATATTTCAACAGCTTCTGCAATTCTTTTGGCAAGCCTAAATGTAAAGGTTGCTAAACACGGAAATAAGGCAGTCTCATCCAAATGTGGATCGGGCGATGTATTAGAGGCTTTAAATATAAATATAAATCTTGAACCAGATAATGTTGAAGAACAAATAAATAAAAATAATTTTGGTTTTATGTTCGCGCCTAATTATCATAGTGCAATGAGATTTGTGGGTCCTACAAGAAAAAAAATTGGAAAAAGAACGATATTTAATATGATTGGCCCATTAAGTAGTCCTGCTTTAGTAGATAGACAAGTTGTAGGTGTTTTTGATAAAAAATTATTAAATATTTTTGCAAATGCCTTACAAAATTTAAAATTAAAGTTTGCTTGGATTGTAAATAGCGAGGATGGTCTAGATGAAATCTCACCATATGCAAAAACAAATGTAGTGCAACTTAAAGATGGTGAAATTTCAGAAATTGTAATAAATCCTTATGATTTAAATGTGAATGCTGATAATTTCAAAAATCTTGTTGGTCAAGATTCAAAATTTAACTCTGAAAAAATTATTGAAGTATTTAAAGGTAAAGATAATGATTTCTCTAAAGCTGTATGTTTAAATGCAGCTGCTGGATTAATAGTTTCAGGAAAATATGAAGATTATGGAAAAGCATATAATGCCGCTAGGGATTTTATTAAATCAGGTTCTGTACATGATCATTTAACCAAAATACAAAATGGCTGAAAATATTCTTGAAAAAATAATAAAAAGGAAAAATATTAATATAGAGAAATTAAAAAAAACTCTAGATCAAAATAATTTAAAAGATCTGATTGAAAAAAATACATCTTTTATAGATTTTAAAAATAAAATTAATCAAAATATAAAAAATAATAAAATTTCAATAATTGCTGAAATTAAAAAAGCAAGTCCTTCAGCCGGTGTTATAATTGAAGATTACAATCCTTTAGAAATAGCAAATATATATCATAAAAATAATGTAACATGTTTATCTGTCTTAACTGAAGAAGAATTTTTTTTAGGCAAATTAGATCATATCCGCCAGATTAAACAAAAAATCAAACTGCCAGTTCTTTGTAAGGATTTCTTTGTTGATAAATTTCAAATCCCTCTTGCTAAAAGTTATGGCGCAGATGCTATTTTAATTATTTTGGCTGGTGTAAAAGAAAATCTTGCTGATGAACTATATAATGAGGCTCTCAAACACAAAATGTCAATCATTGTAGAGGTTCATACGGTAGACGAGGCTAAAAAGGCATTAAAATTTGAAGATGCCCTAATAGGTATTAACAACAGAAATCTTAAAACCCTTGAAACAAACATTAATAAAACTTACGATATTAATGAAGTTTTGGTAAACCATAAAGGACCACTTATTTCTGAAAGTGGTATTAAGAGCAAAGAAGAGCTATTAGATTTAAAAAGCAAAACTTCAATTAAAACTTTTTTAATTGGTGAATCACTTCTTAAAAATTTGGAAAATAATTCAATTTTTTCAGTTCTTTAGTCAAATAACTCTTTGTTTTCTTAGTTTTTTTACTGTTGTTTAATTATAAGAACTTTTATAGAACATTATTTGTACGATATTTGTTCTTATGCTTACTAAAAAACAAAAAAATTTATTACTCTTTATCAACAAAAAGTTGAGATCATCTGGAATTTCACCATCTTATGAGGAAATGAAGGAATCTCTTAATTTAAAGTCTAAATCAGGAATACATAGATTAATCAGTGCTTTAGAGGAAAGAGGCTTTATAAAAAGGCTTGCTCACAAAGCAAGAGCATTAGAAGTTGTTAAATTGCCTGAAACTGCTTCTGCAAACGATATTTATAATAGCTTTTCACCAAGTGTAATAAAAGGTGGATTAGATGAAACAGCGAATAAAACAAATGACACAGAAATCCCTGTCTTAGGTAAAATTGCTGCTGGAACACCAGTTGAAGCAATACAGAACGAAGTAGCAAGAATTCCTTTGCCAGAAAATATAGAAAAAAAGGGTGAATATTTTGGATTGAAAGTTCAAGGTGATTCTATGATTGAGGCAGGAATTAATGATGGTGATACAGTTGTTATAAAAAAAACAGATACAGCAGATAACGGAAAAATTGTAGTTGCTCTAATTGATGACCATGAAGCAATGCTTAAGAGAATAAGACGAAAAGGCAAAACTATAGCCTTAGAGAGCGCGAATAGAAATTACGAGACTAAAATATTTGGCCCAGATAGGGTAAAAGTTCAGGGTGTGCTTGTATCTTTATATAGAAGTTTCTAAATAAATAGTCTAAAAATCTTAAATGTCAAAAGTAGCAACAAGATTTGCTCCATCTCCTACTGGTCCATTACATATTGGTGGGGTTAGGACCGCCTTATTTAATTGGTTATATTCTAAAAAACAAAACGGTAAATTCTACTTAAGAGTAGAAGATACAGACAAAGAAAGATCTAAAGACGAATATAAAGATCAAATAATACAATCGCTTAAATGGATTGGTATAAATTATGATGGAGAAGAATATATTCAATCAGAGAAAGTAAAATATCATATTAAAATTGCAAATGAGCTTCTTAAAAATGGTCATGCATATAAATGTTATTGTTCAAGCGAAGAAATTGAGGAACAAAAAAAAAGAGCAAGACAAAAAAAAATTCCTTATATTTATGATAGAAAATGGAGAGATAAAAAAGAATCTGATGCTCCAGAAGATATCAAGCCAGTTATAAGGTTTAAAAGTAAGATAGATGGAACATCAGTATTAAAAGATTTAGTTCAAGGTCATGTTGAAATTGAAAATAACACTATTGAGGATTTTGTTATCTTAAGAAATGATGGAACTCCAACATATAATTTATCGGCATCAGTAGATGACCATCAAATGAATATGACGCACATTATTAGAGGTGATGATCATAAAATAAATACCTTTAAACAAATACAAATTTATGAAGCTATGAAATGGGAGGTGCCATCATTTGCTCATATACCATTGATACACACAATTGAAGGAAAGAAACTATCAAAGAGAGATCAAGCTTCTACATTAGATGATTACTCCAAAATTGGTATTATGCCAGATGCTCTAAGAAATTATCTTTTAAGATTAGGATGGTCTTATAAAGATAAGGAAATATTTACATTAGAAGAAAGTATAAAATTTTTTAATTTAGATGGTATTGGAAAATCTCCTTCCAAACTTGATATGAGTAGAATTTTATCAATGAATGAGCACTATATTAAAAATATTAATGAGAATGATTTATTTATTCAATTAACTGAATATTGCAAATCATATAAAAGTGAAATTAAGCCTGATAAGAAAGAAAAGATCAGAAAATCACTTACTTTCTTAAAGAATAAAGCAAAAACTTTAGAAGATATATTTAATAATGGTCAATATATTATTAAAGATGAGGTTAATTTTAATAAGGATGATATTAAATTAATTGATGATAAAGCAAGAAAAGTAATTTCCGATTTTAATGCTCAATTTGAAAAAATAGATCTGCCTTCTCGAGAAATTTTAGAACCAATAGTAAATGGGCTCATAAAATCTCACGATACAAATTTTAAGGGGGTTGGCCAACCATTAAGGATTGCCCTAACAGGTTCGAAGTTTGGACCTGGTATATATGATATAATTCTATCCTTAGGAAAAGACGAAGTTCAAAAACGATTAAGTGCTAAGATAGCTTGAAACTACCTCTGAGGCTTCTGATGATGAAGAAGTTTTAGATTTTATCTCATTTAACGTATTATTCACATCGAGAATTTGTTTTTTCATAAGTTCAGGATTTTTTAAGAAGTATACTACAGATCTAAAAATTTCTTTTGCATTACATTCTTTTTGAATCAATTCTGGAATTATTTCTTTTTGGTTAATTATATTAATTATATTTGCAAATTTTGTCTTAACTAAAAATTTTACAATAAAAAAATTAATAAAATTCATTTTATAAATTATGATAGAAGGAACGTTTGCATTGCAGATTTCAAGGGAAACAGTTCCAGATTTCACCACAGCAAATACTGAGTTTGATAAGATTTGTGATTTTATATTTTCTTCTGATATAACATCAACATTATCAAAATTTGTTTTTTTAATCTCGTCTTTTATCAAAACTTTATTTTGATCTGTTGCATGAAAAATAAAATTATATTCGTTAAATTTTTCATTCATTAATTTAATAAAATCTATTAAGATTGGTAAAAGAATGTTTGTTTCTGATGTTCGGCTTCCAGCAAATAAAGATATAATCTTTTTATTTTCATTAATTATATTTGATAAATTTGTTTTAACATTTTCTTTATTTTCTAGTAAAGGATGACCAACAAAAGTATTCTTAATACTTTCTTTATCAAAATATTTTTTTTCAAAATTAAATAATAATAGAACATGATCTAAAAACTTTTTAAAATTCTTAACCCTACCCTCTCTCCATACCCATACTTGTGGTGCAACATAATGTATTGTTTTAATATTAGGGTTGATACTTTTTACTTTTTCAGCAACTCTTAAAGTAAAATCTGGACTATCTACACTAAATAGAATATCGGGATTAAATTCAATTATCTTTTTTACAGTTTCATCTATTTTGTTTCTGATTTTAAACAAATTTAAGATAACACTGGTAAATCCAATATAAGTTATCTCTTTAAGATCATATATTGATTTTACCCCAAGTTTATTTAAATGAGATCCTCCAACACTTAAATATTCTATATCAGAATGATTTTGTTTAAGCTTATCAATTACGGTTGATGCTAATTTGTCTCCTGAAGGTTCACCAGTTAATACAAAAATTTTTTTCATTTCACGGAGATAAACATCCTATTTCTATTAGCAAAGCTAATACATTTATTCTTGTCTAAGAATATATGTTGTTTACTTTTTACAACAATACCTTTTAATCCAGCTGCCTTACATTGTTTAAACGTTTTGAATCCAATAGTAGGTAAATCAACTCTGAGGTCTTGTTTTTTTTTGGGAAACTTAACTAATACACCGTCATTTTGAAATTTTTTATTTTTACTTTTTTCGAGTAATTTTTTCGTTCCACCTTTTCCTTCTATAAAGACTATTTTTTTATTTCTGACCACTACACCTTGACTATAATTGTACTGTTTTAAGCTATTTAGCGTTTTAATGGCCTTTTTAATTTCTAATTGATCTTTATTATTGGGCTTAAAATTTGAATAATTACCCTTTTTAAGGGTTAGCTCTGGATTAAATTTAAGTGAATTTTCAGTTTTTATTTTATTTTGAGCTAGTATTTTTATGATTTCTTTCAAAATTGCAGCATCACCAAGCTTCGATGCTTTAATAATTCTTGGAATATAATAAATTCCTTTAATGTCTAACTTTAACTTAGAAAAGTTTGGCTTATTAACTTTACCTGCAAATAAGACTTTTTTGCAACTATTTTCATTAAGAATTTTAATTATTTTTCCAAATTGACCTATAGATACTGAATAAGATCTACTATCTTTTTTAAATTTCTTTGATTTAGATAAATCTATTATTAAGTATTTTATTTTTCTTTTCTTAACTGTTTTAAGTATTTCTTTTGGAAAATCTGTATCGCCAAAAATAAATCCTATCATCTTATGAGAATGGGGTGCAAATAGACCTTTTTTTATCCTTAGTAATAAATTCTATTACCTCTTTAACTAATGGATTTTCCTTAAATGAACCGTTTAATTTACTTATATTTTCGTTAATATTTTTAGAGGCAAAAATCTCCTTATAGGCTTCGCTTAAACCTAAAATATCTTTATTTTCAAATTTTGCTCTTCTCAAACCTATTAAATTTAATCCTTGTAATGAATTTCTATTTCCTGTTGATAACCCATAAGGAATAACATCGTGCAGAACTCCTGTCATTCCTCCAATCATTGCCATTTTACCAATTCTTGTAAACTGTTGAACAGCAGAGTTCCCACCTATAACTACATTATCTTCAATAACAGCATGACCACCTAAAGGTACATTATTTGCTATAATGACATTATTACCAATCTGGCAATCATGGGCTATATGAGATGAAATCATAAATAAACAATTATTTCCAATTATAGTTTTACTTCCACCACCAATTGTTCCAGGGTTAATGGTTACATATTCTCTTATTTTATTATTATCTCCGATAACTAAATTTGTTTCTTCACCATTATATTTTAAGTCTTGTGGGTCATTTATTGAAACAAATGGATAAATCTTATTCGCTTTTCCAATTTTAGTATTTCCGGTAATGCTTACATGCGATTGAATTTCTGTATTCTCTCCAATTTCTACATTGGGACCAATGATAGAATATGGTCCAACTTTAACACTCGAATGCACTTTTGCGTCTTTATTAATTATGGCTGTTTTATCTATCATTTATTTTCTCTTATAAAATTTTTTAAATCTTTTGCTGGATAACCCATTACTTTAGAATTATCAGGAATATTCTTTATAACACCGCTACCACCACCTATTTGTACATTGTTACCAATCTTAAGATGACCTGAAATACCTGCCTGACCTCCAATCATAACATTATTTCCTAAAGTAGAACTTCCAGCAAAACCTACTTGTCCTGCAATAATACAATTCTCACCTATTTTTACATTGTGAGCTATATGTATTTGATTATCTAAATATGTATTTTTTCCTATGATTGTGTTCGAAAGAGATCCCCTATCAATTGTAGATCCACAACCAATTTCTACATTATCTTCAATTATTACAATGCCTATTTGAGGATACCGAATGTTTGAATCCTTATTTGGAAAAAAACCAAAGCCTTTTTTTCCAATAACACAACCATCTAAAATATGAACGTTGTTTTTAATTAATGAATTTCTAATAATTACATTTGATCCTATAGAGCAATTATCACCTACATTAACATTTTTTTCTATAATTGAATTATGACCAATTAAACTATTAGCGCCAATTTTTACATTTTCACCGATAAGAACATTTTTTCCAAATTTAACTTTTTCTTTAAATTCTGTCTCATTTATATCTTTTACAGTATTATCATAATCATCCGTTATGGAGTCTGGATAAAAAATTTTTGTTATTTGAGCAGTATGTAATAAAATCTTATCAGAAATAATAGCCTTACAATTATTTGGTAAAAACGATTGAAAATTTTTAGATGTTAGGCAATACGAAGCTTTAGTTTTTTTCGCTAAATTAGCATATCTCTTTGAATGAAAAAAAGTAATTTCATTTTTTTGAGATGAGTTCAAATCTTTAATATCAGTAATTAGATCATCAGGTAAATTAAAATTCTTTAAATTAATTGTCTTAAGTAAAAAATTTATATTGTGAGGACCCGTATTTTTAAAAAAAGGATTAATCATTAATAAGTTTAATATCAAAACTTATTTTAAATGCTTATCAAGATTTATTGCTAATTATTTCCTGTCAACTATAGTAGCAGACCATAAGGCATCAGCCATTTTTTTTCCATCTACAAAAGCCTCACCTTTATATTTCCATACTCGACCATGAGATCTAACAGCATCTATTAATAACTCTAGCCTACAATTTGGTATAACTGGATTTCTAAATCTTGCTTTTTCAACGCTCATTAAATATACAAGCTTATTCTCGTATGTTGATTTATCAATTCCGTGGGCAGTAAGCGCAGCTGCAGCTTGACCGAAAGCCTCTACTATTAATACTCCTGGCATTACTGGTTGACCTGGAAAATGACCCTGAACATAAAAACTATCTTTTTTTACATTAACGATTGCTTTTGCTGATTTAAGTTTAACTATATCAATCAATTCATCAATAAGCAGCATTGGTTCCCTGTGCGGAAGCAACTTAGTAATTTCATCTTTTGATAATTTTTTAGACATGCTAATCAAATTTTATTTGTTTTATTTTTTCATCAACAATTTTAAGAATATCAGCTGTTATATCTAATTCTTTTTTTCCCATTATAATATTTTTTTTTTGTACTATAATTGAAATATTGTTTTTAGCTGCATAATCGCCTAAAATTGGTTTAATTTGATTTGAAAAATGTGCACTAGCCTGTATTCTTCTTTGTGTGCTATCTTGAATAATATTTTGCCTTTTTGCTCTATATTCTCCAATCTCTTTTTTCAAATTTTCAAGTTTTGACTTAAATTCATCCTCGCTAATTACATTTTTTTTAGAAACTAGATCCTGTTCTTGTTTTTTTAAGTCTTCTTCTATTTTTTTAAATTTGTTTATATTCTTCTCATTTGATTTTGAAATTTTATCAATTATTTCTTTACCTGCTTTAGAATCTTTCATTATTTTTTCCATATTGATATAGACTATGCGTTCTGCATTTACATTTTGAAAATAAAATATGAAAACAAAGAAAAAAATTATAAGTATTTTTATAGATTGCATTAGAAAGTTGTGCCAATATTAAATCTAACTGTCTCAGTTTTATCAGTATCTGCCTTTGAAATTGGCTGTGCAATAGAAAAATTTAAAGGACCTACAATTGTAAACCAATCAACACTCAGACCAACAGATGATCTTAAATGTGAATTATCGAGCGAGGTATCGTAATCCACACCCCATACATTTGCAGCATCAAAGAATATTTGAAAATCTATTGTTTCTAAATTTGCCCCAAATTCTGGAAGTGTGGTTGAAGCATTTAACACTGCAGTATAATTTCCACCTATAAAATCTCCTGAGTCTTTAGGTCCTATTTTTCCTGACTCAAATCCTCGCAGTTTCTTTGATGGTATATATAATCTTTTTGAAATTCTAACGTCTTCATCACCAATGGCGTTAATAGCAGACCCTTGTATTGATAATCTAGTGACCATATCAGAAATCTGGTTAAATGTAGTAAATTCGTAACTATTAAAAAAAGCTGTATCTTCTGAAACTATTGGTATTGATTGACTAAAACTACTTCTATACCCAGATGATGTCTGGAATCTTTGATTTCGTTTATCCAAATCCAATCCGTATGCAAATGATGTATCAAAATATTCACCTTCTTGCTTTTTTAAATTTGCAGTAGCAGATTGATTTGTATCTAATTTTTCATGAAAAACTCTTAATTTAGGAGAAAAAAACACATCATCATATTGTTCCCATGCAGAACCTAAACTGAAACCAGTTTTTCCAGTCTCATAACCATAATCTGTTAACCTGTCAGTCACACTGCTTTCAATTGATGCTATTAACGTTTTGTCTGAGTAATTCCAATTAGGGTTTACAATTGAAAAAGCTCCTTTTATCGTTTCATCATTCAATCTAAGATTAGTATCTAAGGAAATATTTTTTCCTAAAAAATTATTTTCCTTTACTCCAAAACCAATTGTGCTTCCTTGGGTTCCCGCACCTGCAGAAGCAAATATTTCGCCAGTTGGTTTTTCAGAAACAGTAATATTCAGAGATTTTTTATCTTCATCTTCTGAAACAAGCTCATAATCAACTTTACTAAAAATGTTTAAAGCTTTTAGATTATTAATAGATTTTACTAACAACAATTCATTAAATGGATCACCCTCATCAACTTCTAGATTATCTCGAATAACTTTTTCCTCTGTTATATTATTACCAAAAACGTTTACTTTAGTTAGATATCTTTTCTCAAATTCTTTAATTTCAAAAGTTAGTTCTATTTCATTTTCACTAGTAACTTTTTCTTTAAATGTAGCATTAATAAACTCGTAATCGTTCCTGTATGTTAGATTATCAACTTCTTTAGCAATTTTATTTAATTTATTAAGTGAATAAAACTTTCCTTCAAGTTTAATCAGTTTTTCTTTTATTTTATTAAAATCTTTTTCGTTATAATCATCAGGAAGAACCAAAGAACTTTTTATAATCCTAAATTTTGGTCCTGCATTTATGTTATATTGTAATTTAAAATTATTATTTTCCGTAAGTTCTATATTACTATCATTAATCACAACTTTATAATGACCTTTATTTAAGTAATAATTTTTTAAAAGTCTTTTATCTAATTTAATATTTTCAGAATTTATAAACTTTCTATTAGTTATAAATTTCCAAAATCTACTTTCTTCACTTATAATTATATTTCTTAATAATCTGTCTTTGTAATATTTATCTCCAGTAAATTCTATAGACTTAATATATGCTTTTTCTCCAAGATTAATGTCGTATATTAAATTTACTGTATTATTTTCATTAGAAATTATTTTTTCTGAAACAGATGAAAAGTAATAACCAGAATTTTTTAATATTTTTTGAATTCTATCTATGTCACTAGATACGTAATTTTCAACAAATGGATTTTTATCTTTTAATAATAATTGTTTCTTTAAAATATCTACTAGTTCTGTTTTTTTTATACCATTTATTTTTATTTCTTGAATAATTTTATTTTCTGTAACATCGATTGTTAATATTCCATTATCCAAATTAAGAGATAAATTTGAAAAAAAATTTGTTTGATATAGATCTTTAATTATTTGATCTAAATCGTTTAAGTCATAGTTTTTACCTATTTCAATATTTGAAAAAACAAGAATAGTCTCTTTAGTAATTCTGTCATTATTGACAATATTTACCTTATTAATAATTTCTGAATAGCATTTTGAAGCTAAAAAAATTGTAAATAAGATTATGTATAAAAATTTATGCATTGGAATTGGATCTTACACATAAAGTTCTAGTTTTCAATCTAACATATCTATTTAAATGCATAATTTGAGCTAAATTATTAGGTTTTTTTGATCTTAATTTTTTAAATTCTTTTAGATTTAATATTGAAATTAAGTTTGTTGAAATATCTAAAAAATTAATTTTTTTTTTTAGAAATAGATCTACAAGTTCATCATTAGCGCTAACTAAAACAGTTTCTAAGAGACTATTTTTTTTATAATTAAATAAATTAATTAACCTAAGGGATGGGAATTGTTTGAGACTAATATAATTTAAGTTCAAATCATTTAATTTCTTAATATCCAAATCATTTGATTTAATTTTTGCTGTTTGATTGTTATACAGGGTATTAAAAATCGGTATTTTCATATTAGTATCGTGTATTAAAATTTTTGTAAGTCCATTTTTAAATTTTACAATTGCATGTACGTAAGAATTTGGGTGTGAGAGAATTTTAATGTTTTTAATATCTATATTAAAAATCTTATTTGCTTCTATTAATTCAAAAAGCTTGTTAACCATTGTGGCTGAATCAATTGAGATTTTTTTTCCCATTTTCCATTTAGGATGTTTAATCGCGTGTTTTGGTTTGATGTTCATTAGATTTCTTCTTTTTTTATTCAAGAAAGGTCCACCAGATGCAGTAATAAATATTTTATCAATTTCATGATTATTATTTTCAGTTAATTTCCATATAGAAAAGTGCTCTGAGTCAACAGGAATAAATTTTGTTTTATTTTTTTTTAACTCAGATTGAATTAAATTCCATCCACAAATTATTGACTCCTTATTTGCAATTGCTAATAACTTTGTATGCTTAATAATCTCTATTGTAGGTTGTAGACCATTAAAACCTGTAATAGAGCTCATTACATAATCAACTTTTTTAGAAAAAATTTTTTCAAAACATGAATAATCGTTAAAAATTTTTATTTTTTTATTTTTTTTCTTAAAGAAAGTAAATTTTTTTTTATTACTTATTATAATTGATCTTGGCCGAAATATTTTAATCTGTTTTGAGATCTCTTTAATATTAGAATTAGTTGAGAGAAGTATTACATTAAAATTATTTTTATCGTTTTTAATAACCTCTAGTGTTTGTTTGCCTATAGAGCCAGTTGAACCAAGAATTGCTATATTTTTCTTTGTCATATTAAAAATAATAATAAAAAAACAGTTGGGAAAACAAAAATCATACCATCAATTCTATCAAGTAAACCACCATGACCGGGAAGAATATTTCCAGTATTTTTAATTTTACAAATTCTTTTAAAATAGGAAATAATCAAATCTCCTATTTGACTAATAGACGATATCATTAAAACAATTATTACGAAATCAATATTAGATAAATTTTTTTGATTTTCAAAATCAGACGATAATTCTAATAAATATGAAAAAAAAATTGCTAACAAAATTCCACCCAACATTCCTGAGTAAGTTTTATTTGGGCTAATTTTTGATAATTTTGGGCCTTTAAAAAATTTTCCAAAAAAATAACCACCTATATCATTTGATATACAAATAATTATTATGAATAAAAAAAAATCTAAACCTTTCTCTCTAATGTAGAATGCAGTTAAAAAGGAAATTATTAAAAAGGCAAGACCAATAGCTTTTAAAAAAAATATTTTTGTCATTTTTAACCATTCATAGGAGGAAATTAAAAACAATATAAATAAGAAAGTTATAAAAAAAAATGACCCTTTTAAAATAAAATAAAAGGTTAATGGTGTTATAACTAGTATGGTAAGTATTCTTTTTTGAAGCTCATTTTTCATTATATATTGCCGTAGTTTCTTTTTGTATTTTTAAATTTTTTTATTATTTTACTATAATCTTTTTGATTAAAATCCGGCCATAATTTCTTATCAAAATAAATTTCTGAATATGCTAGTTGCCATAGTAAGAAATTACTAAGTCTTCTTGTATTTCCTGTTCTTATCAGCAGGTCAGGATCTGGTATATTTTTAGTTAGTAAATTTTTTTCGATATTTTGAATATTTATTTTTTCTTTTTTTTTACTAAGTCCTTTAATTGCATGCAAAAGCTCAAACCTTGATCCATAATTTAATGCCAAATTTATTTGTAATTTTGTATTCCTAGATGTTTTTTTTTCTGAAATATTTAACAGATGATTTAATTTTTTTGAAAATTTTTTAAATCCAATTATTTTTAGTTTAATATTTTTATTATTTAATTCTTTGATTTTTTTTAGCAGAAAATTTTCTAATAAATTAAATAAATAATTTATCTCTTTCTTAGGTCTTTTCCAATTTTCAGTTGAAAAAGCAAACAATGTTAAAAATCTAATTTTATTTTTTATTGTTTCTTCAATTATTTTTTCTACGGTTAATAAGCCAGCTTTATGACCTGCATTTCTTGAATTTTTATGTTTTAATCCCCATCTACCGTTACCATCCATAATAATGGCTACATGATTAAGTGGGTTCATATTGTCATTATTTCTTTTTCTTTTAGAACGACTTTTTCGTCGATAATTTTTATATGAGTATCTGTGAATAATTGTACATCTTTCTCAAATTTTTTTTCTTCATCCTCGGAGATATCTTTTTTTTTTAAGGAATTTTTTAATTCATCATTAGCTTCTCTTCTTATATTTCTTATAGATATTTTACATTTTTCTCCCATTGCCTTAATCATTTTTTTTATCTCATTTCTTCTTTCTTCACTCAAATCTGGTATAGGTAGTCTAATTAATTGACCATCAATTTGAGGATTCAACCCTAATTCTGATTTTTTTATAGCAGAGTCAATTAATCCAACATTATTTAAATCCCACACTTGAATATTAATTGTTCTCGGTTCTGGTGTAGTAATTGTTCCTAATTGATTAATTGGCATTTTCTGTCCATAGACTTCAACTTTTACTAAGTCTAGCATGTTAGAATTAGCTCTTCCTGTTCTAAGGGTGTTAAGTTCTTTGTTAAAAACTTCAATTGTCTTGTCCATTTTTTGATTATAACTTTTGATATCAAACATCTATTCTCCAATTTTTAATCTATAAAAATTATCAATTTTAAGACCATCAATATTCATATCTTTTATAATTTCTTTGACCTTTTTCTTAGGTTCCATTACCCAAGGTTGATTGAGTAAACTGTTTTCTTCTTTAAATTTATTTAGCTTACCTAAACTTATTTTTTTAATAATTTCATCTGGTTTTCCTGAAGATTTTAATTCTTCTGTTATTAACTCTTGTTCTTTTTTAATTATATCTTCATCAATATCTTCAGAATTTAGTGCAATTGGGTTTGATGCAGCCACATGCATAGCAAGTTGTTTGCCAAATAATTTGATTTTATCATTTTTTTGATTTGTATTTAAAGATACAATTACAGCTAGCTTTGATAGATTATCTTTTACTACCGTATGCAAATAACTAAAATTTAAATTACTTCCGCTTTCAATTGTTTTGGATCTACCAAGTGTTATTTTTTCTCCTATTTTTGCAATGATAGCTATAAGATTTTCATCCACTGTCATTCCATTTTTCATTTTGGTTTTTTTAAGTTGTTCAATATCTGATTTACATTGAAGATTTATCTCGCTTAACTCTTTAACAAAATAAACGAAGTCATCATTTTTGGCCACAAAGTCTGTTTCGCAGTTTACTTCGATTAGAGATGTAATATTGTCATTGCCAGATATTGCAACTACACCTTCTTTAGCCTCCCTTGACATTTTTTTAGACGCTTTTGAAATACCTTTTACTCTAAGAATTTCAGATGCTTTTTCAAGATCTCCATTAGATTCTTTAATTGCTGAACTACAATCTTTAAAGCCAGCACCAGTACTTTGTCTAAGTTTTTTAATTTTTTCTAAATCACTCATTTATATTTTTTTGATAAAAATTAGTTAGCAGAAGTTTTCTGATTTTTAGTTGCTTGGTCATCTTCAGAATTTGATGCTTCCTTCTTTGCATTGTCAATTGTTTCTTTAATAAGATTACAATATAAATCTATGGACCTTCTTGCATCATCATTTCCTGGCACAGGAAAATCTATGCCGTCAGGATTAGAGTTTGTGTCTAATATCGCAATTATGGGTATATTTAATTTAATAGCCTCCTTGATAGCAAGCGACTCATAATTTGTATCTATTATAAAAACTAAATCAGGAATATTTTTCATATTACTTATACCGCCTAAAGATCTTTGCAATTTATCACGCTGTATACTCATTTTAAGTAATTCTTTTTTTGTGAATCCTCTATTTTCCGATACTAAATCGAGATTAATTTTTTCTAATTTCTTAATTGAATTTGAGATTGTGCCCCAGTTTGTTAACATACCACCAAGCCATCTATAATTTACATAATATTGATTAGTGTCTTTTGCTAAATCTGATATTGCCTCTGAAGCTTGTTTTTTTGTAGAAATAAACAAAACTTTTCCATTATTTTTAATTGTGTGAAATATTTTTTCTAAAGCGACATTAATTAATTCTAAAGTTTGTGTTAAATCGATAATATGAATTGAGTCCCTTTTTCCAAAAATATATTTTTTCATCTTTGGATTCCATCTTAATGTTTTATGACCAAGATGTACTCCTGCCTCTAAAAGTTGTTGTATTGTAACAGTAGGTATTTTCATAGTTATTTCCGGTTAATCCACCACAATCACTTCCATTTAAGGACCGGAGGTATTACACCAATAATTGTGTGCGTATTTACGTGGGTTTCTACATTGTAATCCAAATTTTCACAAGTATTTTTTTATACAATATTTGTACTAATACCTTGATTTCTTAATAATTTAATATGGTTCCTATCTATATGTCTTTTATTTTTAAGATTAAACACTAGTTCTTTAGTTTCAGAAATAAGTTTGATCTTAACATTAGTATTACCTTGCTTATGAAGTATTTTATCAATTTCTTTCAAATTTTCTTCAGTATGTACAGAGATTAAAATATTCTCAATTGGCTTATTTATTAAATTTTGCAAGGGCGAAATCTTTCTAACATTATATTTTTTAAATCTATTATTTTCATCACTTACATTTTTATTTACTGTAATTAATAATGAATGCCCCTCTTTTAAAAATTCTCTATTAATCTCTAACAGGTCAGAAAAAATAAATAACTCAAAAACAGACTGACGATCGCTAAATTTTACTATTGCGTAAGAATTGCCTTTTTGAGTTTTCTTTTCTTGAATCTTTAAAACAGTTGCCGCGATGTTAGCATCTAATTTATCTATACTGTCTTTAAAATCATTGAAATTGTAAACTTTATAATTTTCTAAAATTTCTGAATATTCGTTAAGTGGATGATCAGAAACAAAAAAACCAATTGATGAAAATTCTTTTGACAATCTTTCATCGAACTTCCAATCATCAGGATTATTTTCTAATACATCATCATCTTCCTCATCTGTTTGAAATAAATTTATTTGATTATTTATTTTATTATCATATGTATTTTTAGATTTTAATATAAGTTTAGGAATTGAGTTGTATATTTTTTTTCTATTAATATTAATACTGTCAAATGCTCCTGCTTTAACAAGACCCTCCAATTGAAGTTTATTAATATCTTTTGGACTAATTCTATTTATAAAATTATTTAAAGAACTAAATTTTCCTCCCTTTAGTCTTTCTTTCACTATATTAGAAACAGCCTCGTAACCAACATTTTTTATAGCCCCTAACGCATAATAAAAAATATCATTTTTTGATTTAAAATCAGCAAAACATTCATTTATATCTGGTCTTTGAATTTTAATTTTCAATCTTTTCAGTTCCTCATAAAATTCGCTTAATTTATTTTGATTAGATATATCCATTGTCATAGATGCCGAAAAAAAT
This sequence comes from uncultured Pelagibacteraceae bacterium, assembly GCA_902617645.1. GTDB lineage: Bacteria > Pseudomonadota > Alphaproteobacteria > Pelagibacterales > Pelagibacteraceae > Pelagibacter. The sequence continues at coordinate 38,509 of CACMXM010000001.1, forward strand.
TCCTTTTGATAATAAGTTTTTAAGTATGCTGTCTGATATGCTATTATAGCATAAGCCGCTGCATGACTTTTGTTAAAGCCATATTCTGCAAATGGTTCAATTTTTAAAAAAATACTTGCAGCTGTTTCTCTATTAATTCCATTTTTAACCGCACCCTCAATAAATCTTAACTTTTGTTTTTCAAGTTCCTGTCTTTTCTTTTTACCCATAGCTCTTCTTAAGATGTCAGCCTCTCCTGCTGTGAAACCTGATAATTTTTGTGCAATTTGCATTACTTGTTCTTGGTATATAATCACGCCGTAAGTAGGTTTAAGTATTTCCTCCAATAAAGGATGCAAATAGTCTGGTTCTTTATTTCCATGTTTGCAATCGTTGTAAGTAGGAATATTTGCCATTGGACCAGGTCTATATAAGGCGACTAGTGCAATAATGTCCTCTAAATGATTTGGTTTCATTTGTATCAAGGCTTCTCTCATTCCAGAACTTTCTAATTGAAATAATCCAACTGTATGTCCACATGATAATAATTTAAACACTTTTTGGTCGTCAAAATTAATTTTTTTAATATCAAAATTTTTATCGGTTTCCCTTACCATTTTTGATGTATTATTTATTACTGTTAAAGTTTTAAGACCTAAAAAATCAAATTTTATTAGACCTGCATTTTCTGCCGAATACATATCAAATTGAGTCGAGGGTAATAAAAGATTGGAAGAGTTATCTTTATAAAGTGGTACAGAATCCGTTAATTTTTTATCTGCTATAACTACCCCAGCTGCATGTGTTGCAAAATTTCTGTTTAACCCCTCTAATTTTAATGACAACTCAATCATTTTTTTTACTCTTGTGTCATCTCTAATTAACCTTTGTAGCCTTGGCTCATTATTAATACACGCAGTTAGACTTTGTGGTCTTGAAGGATCGAAAGGTATCATTTTCGATATTGAGTCTACAAATCCATAGGAAAAACCTAAGACACGACCAACGTCTCGAATCACCATTCTTGCTTTAAGTTTACCAAATGTGACTATATGAGCTACACTATTTTTATATTTCGTATTTAAATATTCAAAAACTAAATCTCTTTTTTCTTCACAAAAATCAATATCAAAATCAGGCATTGAAATTCTATCAGGATTTAAAAATCGTTCGAAAATTAAATTAAATTTTATTGGATCAACATCGGTGATATCAAGACACCAGGCAACGAGCGACCCTGCTCCAGATCCCCTCCCTGGACCAACTGGTATATTGTTCGCTTTAGCCCATTTTATATAGTCAGAAACTATCAGGAAATAACTAGAATATTCCATTTTTATTATAATATTTATTTCATGGTTTAACCGTATAAGATACTTTTGATATATTTCATTTTTATCAATATTATCTTCATTTATGTTGAAAGTTTCTTTAATTTTATTTTTTAAACCTATAATAGACTCCTCAACTAAAATATTTTTAGGATCTAAGCCTTTTTCTGAACCGATATTTGGTAGGACAGGTTTTGAAGCCTTTGGTCTAAAATTAATTTTATAAACTAAATTATAATTATTTTCTAATGCCTCAGGTAAATCGTAGAATAATTCCTCTAATTCATTATCATTTTTTAAATAATGTTGATCTGAAAGTTTTTTTCGACTTTGGTCATTTATATTGGTTTTATTACCTATGCACATCAAAGCATCATGTGCCTCGTGCATTTCTTTTTCCAAATAATATACCTCATTAGTTGCAATAATAGGAATTTTAAGTTCTTCTGATAGTTTAAGATTTAAATTTTCAAAATTTTTTTCATTAAAATCATTGTGTCTTTGAATTTCTATATAAAAATCATTTTTAAATTTTTTTTTAAGCAAATTGTACATATCTTCAATTTCAGAAATTTTATCTTTTTCAAATAGTTTTCCTGTAAGACTATTCAAAGAACCAGATAAAACTATAATATCACCAGATACAGATAATAATTCTCCAATATCACAATGAGGTACGTCCGAATTATCATTCTCTATAAATGATTTTGATGATAGTTGTATAATCGATTTATAACCGATATCAGATTTTGCTATTAAGGGAACTTTACCAATAATATCTTTGTATTTAAAATTAACCTGAGTGCCTAGAATTGGTTGTGTGCCACTTTTGGATATATTCTCTGAAAATTCAAGTGCTCCACATAGGTTAAAAGAATCTGATAAACCCAATACTTTAACTCTTTTTTTTTTACAAAACTCAGATAATTCATCAATTTTCAATGCTCCTTCGCAAATTGAATATTGTGTATGTATCTTTATATGATTAAATTTATTATAATTTTCCATTGATGGACCTTATATTACCATCAATCATTTCAATTTTACAATCTGACATTTCAGCAAATTCTCTATTATGAGTTGCAAAAATAATTAATCTATTTTTATTTCTTAAGTTTAATAAAGTCTTAAATACACTTTTAGCATTTTTTAAATCTAAGTTTCCCGTAGGTTCATCCGCTAAAATTATTTTTGGTTTATTAATTATTGCTCTTGCAATTGCTACTCTTTGATTCTCACCACCTGATAATTCTGTCGGAAAATGATTTACTCTTTTAGAAAGGCCTAAATTTGATAAGATCTTTTTGGCATTTGCTGCAGCTGTTTTAGGATTATTATTTAATGCTAGCTCTGCTAAACTAACATTTTCTAGTGCTGTAAAATCATTAAGTAAATTATAATTTTGATAAATTATACCGATTGATGAAGATCGATATAAATCGTTAATGTCTTGCTTCTCATAGTTAATAATTTTATTTTCTATTGCAATTGATCCAGTGCTGGGTTTATCTATTAAAGATATTAAATTTAATAATGTGGATTTTCCAGATCCAGAAGGTCCAATTAATGAATAAATTTTTCCAATTTTAAAGTTCAGACTTATATTACTCAAGGCTTTAATTTTATTTTTTTTAAAAAAAAATTTTGATACTTTTTTAAAAGATATTAAATTATTCATATTTAAGAGATTTGATAGGATCTAATTTAGATGCTTTAATAGCTGGAAATATTGAGACAATAACAGTTGCCGTCACAGAACATATTGAAATCAAAATTATAGAATTGACATCTATTTCGGATGGCATTTTGCTTAAAAAATAAATTTCCTCAGGAAATAAAGATATATTGAATATTTTGCTTAGGAAAGATCGAATATTTTCAATGTATATCGAAAAGGTAACACCTATTAGAACTCCAAACATTGTTGCAGTCAAACCTATATAAAAACCTACAAGAAAAAAAATTTTTGTAATGGATTTATTCAAAACTCCTATAGATTTTAGAACAGCAATTTCTTTTGTTTTATTCTTAACCAAAATAGTTAATCCAGAAATTATATTAAATGTAGCTACAATTATTATTAATGAAAGAATAATAAACATCACATTTCTCTCGACTTTAAGAGCCGAAAATAATGGTTTATTAAGGTCAGCCCATGTATAAATTAAATTATTAGGGAATTTTATTTCAAAGAATTTTTTTGCATTTTTAATATTTATTGGATTTTTTAAGAAAATTTCTAAATTTCTTTGTTCATCACCCAAATTGAGCAAGCTCTCTAAATTATCAATGCTTGTAAAAGCAACATTTCTATCAAAATCAACTAAGCCACTTTCAAAAAAACCAGAAATTTTAAAGATTTCTTGCTTAGGCAAGTTTCCTATAATTGTTTCTTCCCCTTTTGGAGACATTATTAAGATATTGTCACCTACTTTTAAATCTAAATCAAAACTTAATTCTTTGCCAAGAATTATATTTTTTTCATTATTGAATTTTATATCTGTCAGATTTTTTTTAAATATAGGTAGATTATTTATTTCTTTTGGTTTGTATCCTCTAATAGAAATACCTTTTGTAAAGTTTTCCTTGATTAGAACTACTTCACCTGAATTAGTTTCGAGATATGTGTCCAATAAAGCATCTATTTCATTTCCAAAAATATCTTTTGTGACCTTTCCATAAGAGTGAACTATAACATGAGAATTAAAACCAACTATTTTACTAATAAGCTCAGATCTAAATCCATTCATTACAGACATTACTATTATTAAAACAGCAACCCCAAGAGAAATTCCAATGAAAGAAAAAATTGATATAACGTTTAAAAAACCATCTTTTTTTCTGGTTCTTAAATATCGTAAAGCTATTTTGTTCTCTAGTTTTGAAATCAATTTTTTTTACTTTGATTTATTAATTGAATTATTTGATCTAGGCTTAAAATTTTTGAATCCTCACCGATATTAATATATTCAAAATTATCACCCTCAGTTTTATTTCCTATTATAATTTGAGATGGTATGCCAATTAAATTAAATTTCTTTAATTTCGCTGAAAAATTTTCTTCTGTATCATCAATAATATAATCTATATTATTATTTTTTAATTTCTTTGATATATTAATTGCTTTATCTAAATTCTTATTATCACCTTTATTTAAAAATGGTATAATAGCACAATCATATGGTGACACTGATTGTGGCCATTTCATTATTTCTTTTTTTTCGTCATATTTAGCCTCAATAATTGCTCCTACTAGCCTAGATACACCAATTCCATAAGAACCCATTCTTACAAATTCTTTTTTTCCATTATAATCAACACTTGAGTTCATTGGTTTTGAATACTTGTCCCCAAAATAAAAAATGTGACCTACCTCTATACCTTTTGTTTTGAGTCTAAATTCCTCAGGAACTTTTTTATTAAATTCTTTTTCGTTAAATTTTTCATCTGTAACTGAATAAAATTTTTCAAATTCTTTTCTCAAATTTTCTAGTGAGTTTTTTTCAATTTCTGCTTGATCACTGTTTACGTGAAAAATTCTTTTATCTGTATAAATTTTACTTTCACCAGTATCAGCTAAAATAATAAATTCGTGGGAAAGATTGCCTCCTATTGGTCCAGTATCTGCTGCCATAGGTATTGCTGATAAATCTAATCTTTTAAATGTTTTTAAATAAGAAAGAAAAAATTTATTATATGAAAATAATGCTTCTTCGTCATTTAAATCAAAAGAATAAGCATCTTTCATATAAAATTCTCTACATCTCATAATTCCAAATCTTGGTCTTAATTCATCTCTAAATTTCCATTGTATGTGATAAAGGAGCTGAGGAAGAGACTTATAAGATTTTATACTTGATCTAAAAATATCAGTAATTAGTTCCTCGTTTGTAGGTCCATAAAGTATATCTCTATTTTGTCTATCTTTAATTCTCAACATTTCTTCACCATAATCTTTATATCTTCCACTTTCTTTCCAAATATCAGCAGATTGTATTGTTGGCATTAAAATTTCTTGAACTCCAATATTATCTTGTTCTTCTCTCACTACTTGCTCTATTTTTTTCATAACTTTAAAACCAAGAGGTAGCCATGAGTAAATGCCTGCCGATGATTGTTTGATCATTCCTGTTCTTAGCATTAATTGGTGAGATTTGATTTTTGCTTCTGATGGGATATTTTTTAATATTGGGATAAATGATTTTGAAAAGAACATAAATTTATTTAATTCTTTAAATTTAAATAATCAATTAAATTCTTACTAAATTTACGTTGGTTATAGGCTTTTTTCCAGTTTTTTCTTTTGAATATTTTTTACAAACTAATTTAATTGTATCTACTATATTGTTTTCCTGTTTTTTATTATTGAGTGAAAAAGTTCTTGCTGTTTTGTCAATTTCTTCTTCAAGTCCAGATTTAAATTCATCGTTTTCTATAACTGGTAGACCAACAAAAGTTAGTATTGGCCTATCATGAAGATTTCCATTAGAATTAATTAAAATTGTTACATCAAGAAAACCATTAGATGATAAATTTTTTCTCTCTTTAATTGACTTAGAATCTTCATCTACGCTAATACTACCATCTACAAAAAGTTTACCTGAAGGAGCTCTATCGTAAACCACGGGTTTTATACCAGGATACAATTTTACTATATCACCATTTTCAACCAAAACTGTTTCGGGAACTTGCATCTCTTTAGCAAAATTTATATGCTCAATCATATGACGATGCTCTCCATGTACGGGTATTATGCATTTCGGTTTAATCCAACTATACATTTCTTTTAAATCTTCTCTGTTTGGATGTCCCGAAACGTGAACGAATTCATTTTCTTCAGAAATTACTTCAAGACCTTCTTTAACTAAATGATTGTGAAGCTTATATAGTTTTTTTTCGTTTCCAGGTATTATTTTTGATGAAAATATTACTGCATCACCCTTTTCAATTAATACGTCTGGATGTATAAATTTGGCAATTCTCATCATTGCTCCTAAAGGTTCGCCTTGACTACCTGTACATAAGTAAACTATTTTTTCACGAGGTAAATTTTTGGCCTCTCTTGGATCAATTGGTTCAATAACATCGTTTAAATAACCACATTTTCTTGCTGCTTTAAAGATTCTATGCATTGATCTTCCAACTAAAGAAATATTTCTTCCGGTCTGTTTCGCACAATAAAAAATTGTCTCCATTCTTGCAACATTTGAAGCAAATGAAGTCACTATCACTCTTTTTTTTAATCTGCTCATTATGTTTATTAAACTTTTTCTTACATCTCCCTCTGAGCCTGATTTTCCCTCACTAAAAACATTTGTTGAGTCACAAATCATTGCCAAAACACCATCTTGACCAATCTCTTTTAATCTTTTTGAATTAATGTCACCTCCAATTAAAGGATTGGGATCAACTTTCCAGTCACCAGTATGAAGTATGTTACCTGCTGGTGTTTGAATTCTTAATCCATTTGGTTCTAATATAGAATGTGTGAGTGTAATAAACTCAATTTTAAATGGTGTGAGCTCCAAAGTGCTATTTAATTGAACAATATTTATAAATGGAGCGATATCTATTTTTTTTTCTTTAAATTTCTCTGTAATTAAAGCGGCTGTAAAAGGAGTGGCATAAATTTTACAATTAAGTTGAGGCCAAATATGTGCTATTGCTCCTATATGATCTTCATGAGCATGAGTTAGAACTATTCCCAATAAATCATCTTTCTTATCTACGATAAAACCTGGATCAGGATATATCAAATCAATACCAGGCACCGTATCATCAGCAAATGTAACGCCAATATCAACTATAATCCATTTTTGCTCACCGGGTTTTCCGTAAGCAAAAAGATTCATGTTCATTCCAATTTCGCCTGATCCACCAAGGGGACAAAATAATAATTCGTCTTTCATTAATTAATTTTAATTACTTTGATAAGACCATCTATGGTTAAATCTTTTTGTATAATTGGTCTATTTTTTTTTATTTTTTTAAACATATAAGCCAAACCACCAGTAAAAATAAGTTTGTAGGACTTTTTTGTTTGCTTTTTAATCATTAATATAATGTTGTCAATTAGACCTAAATAGCCCCAATAAAAACCTGATTTAACTGCTTGATTTGTATTTGTACCAACAACTTTTGAAATTTTGGATAGGTTTGTTAGTGGTATTAATGAAGCTTTTTTAATTAGAGTACTAAGAGATAAGGATATACCTGGAGCAATAACTCCACCATAATATGTATTTTTTATAATTACATCAAATGTAGTGGCTGTACCGAAATCTACAACTATAAAATTATTTCTATTATCAATTACACTAATAGCATTTGCTATTCTATCGGATCCTACTTGAGATCTGTTTACTTTAAGTTTCACTAATTTTGAAAATTTGTTATTTTTTAATTCACTACATGAAATGCCGTAAGTTTTTTTGAGAAAATTTGATAATTGTCTATATACTGGGGGGACAACACTACTGAATAAACCAAGTTTTATACTTTTATTTTTTAACATTTTCAAATGTTTATTCATATAAATGTTTGATATTAGTCTGGTTTTTAAAAATATTTTTCTAGTTTTATCAAATTTATGATTTAAAAGAAAAATTTTTGTGTCTGTATTCCCTATATCTCCAACGATATACATATTATTTGAATTGATAAATTTTTTTTTCATAAGATTTACACAGTAATTTAAAAATTTGTAACTTTGTAACATTTTTTTTTGTAAAAAAATTAATGAAATTAGTTGGATATTTTTTGATTTTTGGCCTTTTATTTACGTTTATTCCAATTCCTACAATTAAAAACTTTTTTTTCTCTTTAAAAACAGTTTCTTGTAAAATTCCACCTATTTTTTGTTGTTTAATTAATATATCATTAGGTTTTTTTATAACTAATTTATAATCAGTAAATTTTTGTAAACATTTTTGTACGATTAAACAATTAATTTTTGATATTTTGTTTAAGCTTATTTGATATCCAATTACAAAAAAAATTGACATAAATAAATTTCCATCGAGTGAAATCCATTTGTTACCCCTTTGACCTTTACCCTTAGTTTGAAATTCAGCTAAAATAATTCCATTTTTAGCTCCTTTTCTTATTTGAATATGAGCTTTGTTATTAGTACTATCTATTTTTTTATAATAAAATTTTTTAAGCCTCATCAAACCAAATCAATTTTTGATACGAAATCAATAAGGCTATTTGGGTAAATAAAATAAGTTAAAATTAAAATCGTAGCTATAATAAGAGATAATTTTAATCCTATACTGTGGTTTGTATCGTATTTCTCAACTTCATTATCAAAATATATTACTTTAATTATTCTTAAATAATAAAAGGCTGCAACAACTGTCGCTAACAAACCTACAATTGCTAAGAAAAACATTGATTGCTCAATTACAGCCATAAAAACATAAAATTTTGCAAAAAAACCAGCCAATGGTGGTATTCCAGCTAGTGAAAAAAGCACTATTAATAAAGAAAATGATAATAGTGGGTGATTTTTTGATAATCCTGATAAGTCATCTATACTTTCATAGTATTTATCCTCACGTTTTAACATAAAAATACAACTGAAAAATGCTAAATTCATCACTAAATATATTGAAATGTAAGACACTGAACTTTGTATGCCTTCATTTGTGCCTGTTGTTAAACCAGCTAAAGCATATCCCATATGACTTATAGAACTATAAGCAATTAGTCTCTTTAGATTCTTTTGTCCTATAGCAGCTACAGCACCGAAAAGCATAGAGGCAATTGATAAAAAAATAATTATTGTTTGCCATTGATCAATCAAATTAATGAATGGAGTATATAAAAATCTTATAAATACTGTTAGTGCAGCAATTTTTGGCAAGATTGCAAAAAACAATGTAACTGATGTTGGGGATCCTTGATATACGTCTGGGGCCCACATATGAAATGGTACAGCAGAAATTTTAAAGGCTAAGCCAACTAAAATAAATACCATTCCAAATATTATACCTTGTGTTGAAACACCATAATTTAATGAAATTTGAGAAAAATTAGTTGATGAAGAAAACCCATAAACTAAAGAACAACCATACAAGAGCAAACCTGATGATAAGGCGCTAAGAACAAAATATTTTAAACCTGACTCAGAGGAAAGTACATTGTCTCTATTAAAAGATGCTAATACATATAAAGCAAGAGACTGTAGTTCAAGTCCTATATAAAATACTATTAGATCGTTAGAGCTGACCATTACCATCATTCCAAGAATTGAGCTGAGGATTAAAATTGGATATTCTACATTATATATTTTAATTGATTTTAGATACTGTGAAGAGGTCAATAAAACAAACAAGGTTGAGATAACAATTAATATTTTAATAAAGTTTGATAAATAATCAATTTTATAGCTTTCATTAAATATTAATAATTCAGCTGTGGATGGCACATTTAAAATCAAGGGAATTGATATTATTAATATTAATATACTTAGACTATAAACAGTTGATGAGCTATTTTTTTTAAAGACACCGAAAAGTAATAAAAACATTAAACTTAAAGATATGAATATTTCTGGTATTACATAATAAATGTCTATTATCATTTTTTGTTTGCCATATATATTTCTAAATTTGCGTTATAATTATCTATTAAATCACTTACTGATACTTCTACTGTATTTATTAAAGGTTCGGGATAAAATCCAAAATACAAACTTGGAATTGCTAATAAAGTTAAAATAATTACCTCTGATTTTTTTAAATCTACTAAGTTTTTTAAATCCTCATTTATAAGTTCACCAAAAACAACTCTCTTATACAACCAGAGCATATATGCTGCACCAAGTATCACTCCTAAGCTCGCAATTACAGCAACTAAAAAATTATCTTTAAAAGCACCCATAAGTATCAAAAATTCTCCAATAAAACCTGTCGTGCCTGGTAAACCAAGAGCTCCCAACGTAAAAATCATTAAAATTATTGAGTATTTAGGCATAACTTCTACTATTCCACCATATCTTTTAATCTCTCTTGTTTGCATTCTTTCGTAAATGACACCTACACATAAAAATAGTGTAGCAGAAATTATTCCATGACTGATCATTTGAAAAATGCTTCCTTCCAATCCCTGTTGAGTCATTGTAAAAATCCCAAGTGTGACAAAACCCATATGCGCAACTGATGAGTACGCTATTAGTTTTTTCATATCTTCCTGCATAAGGGCGACTAAAGATGTATAAATAATTGCTATAAGACTCAGTACATAAACAAATGAGACAAAGTAATCTGAGCCAATTGGAAATAGACCTATAGAAAATCTTATAAAGCCATATCCAGCCATTTTTAGAAGAATAGCTGCTAAAAGTACAGAGCCAGCAGTCGGCGCTTCTACATGTGCATCTGGAAGCCATGTATGAACTGGCCACATTGGTGTTTTTACAGCAAATGAACTAAAAAATGCTAACCATAGAATTTTTTGATATTTGGCATCAATGCCGATTTCGTAAAGTTTTTCAACATCTGAAGTCCCAGATATCCAATAAATATAAATTATTGCAACAAGCATTAAAACTGAACCAAGTAGTGTATATAAAAAAAATTTAAAAGCTGAATAAACCCTTCGCGTACCACCCCAAATTCCAATTATCAAAAACATGGGTATCAAACCACCCTCAAAGAATAAGTAAAAAATAACTAGATCCAAAGAACAGAAAACACCTATCATAAGGCTTTCCATTATCAATATTGCAACAAGAAAATCTTTTAAACGGTTTTTAATAGTACTATTTACTGAAAGTATACATAACGGAGTAATAAAAGTTGTGAGAACTACAAATAAAATTGATATTCCATCTACACCCACCTTGTAATTTATAAATCCATAAATCCATTCTCTGTTTTCAACGAATTGGAAAGATGAGTTTGAATTATCAAATTTATACCAAAGATAGATTGATAAAATAAAATTAATTATACTTATAAAAACAGATATATATTTATGACTATTATATTTTTCTGTTGATTTTGTAAAAAGAATAAATAATGCACCAACTGTAGGAACACATATTAATAAACTTAAAATTGGTATATTCATCATTTAATTATTAAATAAGTTAATAAAGCAGAAAAGCCGACTAACATTATGAATGCATATTGATATATATATCCGGATTGGAACTTTACTGCTTTATTAGAAAGTATCTTAATTATACTAGATATGCCATCAGGACCAAATCTATCAATTACAAGACCATCGATTTTTTTCCAAAAATAAAGACCAATTTTTTTTAGACTTTTTACGAATAAGAATTCATAAATTTCATCAAAGTACCATTTATTTTTTAAAAAATTATAAAAAGGTTTATTGTTATCTACTATCACAGGTAGTAAATCTTTTCTTTTAACAAAAAAATAATAAGCTATAGGTATTGAAACAGTAACTAATGTAGGCGTTAAAAATATAAACCATTTTGGTGGATGCTCACTACTTAAAGGTTCTAGAAAAAAAATTGATGAGTTCCAGAATTGATAACTTTTTTCAAAACCTATAAATAATTCTTTAAAAAAATAACCTGCGAAAATTGAGCCAATAGCTAAAATAATGAGAGGAATTGTCATCACCATAGGTGACTCATGAATTTTTTCAATCTTTATTGACTGGTTATTGTAATCTCCATGAAAAGTTTTGAATATTAACCTCCAGGAGTAAATGGATGTTAACAAAGCAGTAAAAATTCCTATTGATGCTGCGTAATATCCTAGCGAACTATTTTTTAAGTAAGCAAACTCTATTATTGCGTCTTTAGAAAAAAATCCAGATAATAATGGAAAGCCTGTTAGAGCAAGAGTACCAATTAGCATTAGGACATATGTAACGGGAAGCTTATCTTTTACTCCTCCCATATTATTTATATTTTGTTCATCATGGAAAGCATGAATCACCGACCCTGCACCTAAGAATAGTAAAGCTTTAAAAAAAGCATGAGTAAATAAATGAAACATAGCAACATTATAGGCACCTACACCAGTAGCAAAAAACATATATCCAAGTTGGCTGCAAGTTGAATAAGCAATAATTTTTTTTATATCATCCTGCACTAATGCAACGCTTCCAGCAAATATTGCTGTTGTCATTCCAATAATTGTTACAATTGATAAAGCAAACTCAGAATATTCATATATTGGGGAACACCTAACAACTAAAAATACACCAGCTGTAACCATTGTAGCAGCATGAATTAATGCAGATACTGGAGTGGGTCCTTCCATTGCATCAGGAAGCCAGGTGTGTAGAAAAAATTGAGCTGACTTACCCATTGCACCAATAAATAAAAGAACACAAATTAGATCTATACTATTAACTTTTATACCAAGAAAATTTAATTCATCATTTATAAACAAACTGATTTGTTGAAAAACTTCGTCATAATTTGCTGTTCCAAATAAATAAAAGATTAAAAAAATTCCTAATGCAAAACCAAAATCTCCAACTCTATTTACTAAAAAAGCTTTGATGGCTGCAGAATTTGCAGTATTTTTTTTAAACCAAAATCCAATTAAGAAATATGAACATAAACCTACACCTTCCCAGCCAAAGAATAATTGTAAAAAATTATCAGAGGTCACTAGAGTTAACATTGCAAAGGTAAATAATGACAAATAAGCCATAAATCTTGGTTTATGTGGATCATGAGACATGTATCCAATGGAATAGATGTGTACTAATGATGAAATTAAATTTACAACTACTAACATAACAGCCGAAAGTGTATCTATTTTGATAGACCAATTCACTTGCAAGCTTCCAGAGTTTATCCATTTTGCAATAAATAAATTATTTTCATATCCATTAATAATTACATTGTAGAAAATAATAATTGATAAAATTGCACTTATAGTTGTAAATGAACAAGTAATATAATTACAAAATTTTTCTCCAATTAATTTACTAAAAAAGCCAGATAATATTGCTGCTGTTAATGGTAAAAATAAAATGAAATATTCCACTTTAACCTTTCAATTTTTCTATTTCCTCTACTCGAATTGTTCCAGAGTTTCTGTAGAAAACTACAATTATTGCAAGACCTATAGCTGCTTCTGCTGCTGCAACTGTTAGAATAAATAAAGTAAAGATCTGTCCACTAATGTCATTCATATATATTGAAAATGATACTAGGTTAATATTTACGGCAAGAAGGATTAATTCAATGCTCATCAATATTACAATTACATTTTTTCTATTAAGAAATATTCCAACTATTCCAATAAGAAAAATAATTGCACCTAGAGTTAGGTAATGACCAATGCCAATTTCAATCATCTATTTTAACTCCTTGGTGTGATTTTACATTGACAAGTGAAACACCATCATTTCTTTCTCTTGATAATTGCTTAAAGTAACTTTGTCTTCTTATACCCTCTCTTTTTCTAAATGTAAGAACAATTGCACCAATCATAGCAACAAGTAATACCATTCCAGATAGTTGGAAGAGATGAATATAGTCTGTGTATAAGACATTTCCTATTGAATGAGTATTGGTAATATCCGAAACGACTATTTTGTTGGATAGTTCAGGTTTATATTTCCAACCGCCAATTACAATTATTACTTCGAAGAAAATTATGATACTTACTAAAAGACCTATTGGTATATGAGCAGAATTAGTTGAAGATTTAAACCAAGTATTTTTTTGTTTTGCCACATTTAACATCATAACCACAAATAAAAATAAAACAGCAACTGCTCCAACATAAACTATTAGCATTATCATTCCTAAAAATTCAGCACCTATCATTATAAATAAGCTTGAAATACTAATAAAATCTAAAATTAAAAAGAAAACCGAATGTACAGTATTTTTTGAAACTGTAACCATAATTGCAGACACAACCGCAATAAATGAAAAAAAATAAAAAAAAAAGGCGTGTGCTATCATTAATTACCTATAAGGATTATCTGCCTTAATGTTAGCAGCTAAAACATTTTCCCATCTATCTCCGTTTTCGAGTAATTTTTCCTTATTGTAATATAATTCTTCTCTGGTTTCTGTTGCGAATTCAAAATTCGGTCCTTGTACTATTGCATCTACTGGACACGACTCTTCACATAATCCACAATATATGCACTTTAGCATATCAATATCATATCTTGTAGTTTTTCTACTACCATCTTCTCTTTGTTCTGACTCTATGGTTATTGCTTGTGCAGGACATACAGCTTCGCACAATTTACATGCAATGCATCTTTCCTCTCCATTGGGGTATCTTCTTAAAGCATGTTCGCCTCTTGCTCTAGGACTAATCTTACCTTTTTCAAATGGATAATTTAAAGTTTTTTTTGCTTTGAAAGCTTCTTTGATTGCAATCATTAAACCAGTTAAAAAATCTAGCATGAATATAGTTTTTAAAATTCTAGAAATTTTCATAAATTAAACCTTTGGTAATAGATCAAAATATAATAAAAAACCCGCTGTTAACACTACCCATATTAATGAAAATGGTAAAAATATTTTCCATCCTAATTTCATAAGTTGATCGTATCTATATCTTGGAACAATTGCTTTTACCAACGCAAAAAGTATAAATAAAAATAGGATTTTAATTATAAACCATAATGCTGGGGGTACTAAGTTGAATGGATAAATACTAATCGGTGATAACCAGCCACCTAAAAATAATATAGATCCCATAGCGCACATAAGTAAAATATTTGCATACTCTCCTAACCAAAACATTGCATACATCATACCTGAATACTCAGTTTGATAACCCGCAACTAATTCAGCCTCAGCCTCAGGTAAATCAAATGGTGGACGATTAGTTTCTGCTAGTGCAGATATAAAAAAAATAACAAACATCGGAAATAATGGTATTACAAACCACACTTTATCTTGCGCCAAAACTATGTCAGTAAGATTCAAGGATCCTACACAAAGTAGTACATTTATAATTATTACTCCAATTGATACCTCATATGAAACCATCTGTGCAGCAGATCTAATGGCTCCTAAAAATGGATATTTTGAATTTGATGCCCAGCCACCCATAATTATACCATAAACACCTAGAGATGAGATTGCGAATAAATACAAAATTCCAACATTTATATTTGCTAAAACAAAATCTTCGCTGAATGGAATAACAGCCCACGAAATTAAAGCTAATGTCATAGTAGTTATTGGGGCTAGTATAAAAACTATTTTATTTGAGCTTGCAGGTATAATAATTTCTTTAAAAATATATTTGAGAGCATCAGCCAAAGATTGAAATAAGCCAAATGGGCCAACAACATTTGGACCTTTTCTTTTTTGAACAAATGCCCAAACTCTTCTGTCTAGCCAAACAATCATCGCGACCGCTGTTAGTAAGGGCAATAATAAAAATAAAATTTTATATGTTTCTAAAATTAGTGTGTAAAAATAGTCCATATATTACCCATCAGTTCCTGTCTTTTTAAGCTTTAAAAGACTATTTCTACATTCAGACATTGTTTTTGAGGCTCTTGCGATTACATTGCTATAATAATAATCGATTTCGCTCACATGAATTTTCTCATTCGTAAATTCACTTTGTGCTTTTGCTAAAGGATCCGATGATTTTTCACTTTTTAGTTTTAAGTAATTTACCATACTATCAACTAATTCATTTTTATCTTTAAACAATTTTTTTCTTTTTATTAATTCTGATAATTTATTTACAATCTCCCAATCTTCTAAAGCATCCCCAGGAGGGAAAGAAGCTTTATACGTTTTTTGTAATCTGCCTTCTAGATTTGTATAATGGGTTTCTTTTTCTGTATAGGCAGCTCCAGGTAAAATTAGATCTGAAATTTCAGCACCTTTATCTCCGTGGGTGCCAATATAAACAACAAATTCATTTTTCTTTGTAAAATTTAAATTATCTTGTCCAAATAAAAAAATAATTTCATTTCTGTTATTTTGGATATTTTCTAAAGTTGAGTTTCTATTACTTTCAGAATTAATTAAATCTAGATCATACGCACCTACAGTTGATGAGTGATTCGATATAATTCCTATTGCGTTCCAATCTTCTTTTATCTTACCATTTGATTTTAAAAAATCTTTTAACTTATAAAATAAATTTTGAGCTGATTTTAGTTTAAAAAACGATTGCCCAAGAATAACTATTGGTTTTTTTGCTAAAATTATTTTTTTACTTAATTCATTATCTCCATTGATCAAAGCCTTAATTTCCGAAGTATCATTGGGTAAAATTTTATATGGATATGTCAAATCTCCAACATCTCCATAACTAAAAATTTGTAAATTATTACTTAAATAAGATTTTCTTATTCTTGAATTTAATATAGTGGCTTCGTACCTCGGATTTGCACCAATAATAAGAACTAAATCGCTTTGTTCTATACCATTTAAAGTTGGGTTAAATATATAGTTTGACCGATCGCTATTATCTACATATACGTGATCATCTCTACTGTCTAAATTTGGTGACTTAATTGTCTTTTCAAAAAATTCTTTAACTATATACATTGTCTCCATGTCTGTAAGATCGCCGGTAATACCTGCAATTTTATCGGGTAAAACACTTTCAATTTTTTTAATAAGAATATCGTAAGCTTCTTTCCAAGTTATTTTTTCAAATTTTCCGTCTTTTTTCACGAAAGGTGTATCTAGTCTTTGATTTTTTAATCCATCACATGCATATCTGGTTTTGTCTGATATCCATTCTTCATTTATATCATCATTATTTCTTGGAAGTACTCTTTTTACTTCCCATCCGTAAGTGTCAACTCTGATATTTGATCCGACTGCATCCATAACATCAATTGTTTCGGTTTTTTTTAATTCCCAAGGTCTTGCTTCAAAAACATACGGTTTTGATGTCAATGCACCAACAGGACAAAGATCTACGACATTAGCTGACAGTTCCGACTCCATAGCTTTCTCTAAATAAGTTGTAATTTGCATGTCTTCACCTCGGCCTATTGCACCTAGTTCTGGTACTCCAGCAATTTCGGTAGCAAATCTTACACACCTTGTACAATGTATACATCTTGTCATTTGAGTTTTAATAAGTGGACCCATATACTTATCAGGTACATACCTTTTATTTTCTTTAAACCTTGATTTATCAACTCCGTAGTACATTGATTGATCTTGAAGATCACATTCGCCTCCTTGATCACAAACAGGACAATCTAATGGGTGATTAACAAGTAGAAATTCCATTACTCCTTTTCTTGCTTTTTCAACAAGTGGAGTATTTGTTTTAATGTTCATTCCTTCAGTAGCAGGCATAGCACACGATGCTATTGGTTTAGGAGATTTTTCCAATTCTACTAAACACATTCTACAATTTCCAGCTATAGATAATCTTTCGTGGTAACAAAATCTTGGTATCTCAACACCAGCCGCTTCACATGCCTGAAGAACTGTTAACCCCTCTTCAACTTCTATTTCTTTATCATTTATTTTTAATTTAAGCATTTTCTTTGTCTAATAAATGTTGATCAACCAAATAAGGAATATTTTTATTTGTATTTACTAACGGATTGAAATTATTTCTTTTTATTATCTCTTTTTTAAAATGTCTTAAAAGACCCTGTACTGGCCATGAAGATCCTTCACCAAATGCACATATTGTATGTCCCTCAATTTGTTTAGTTACTTCCTCTAACATTTCTATTTCTTCCCTTGATGCCTCATTATTTTTCATTCTCTCTAGTATTCTCCACATCCAACCAGAACCTTCTCTACATGGAGTACATTGACCACAACTCTCATGTTTATAAAATCGTGCTATTCTTGCCATACATGCTATAATGTCTTGGTCTTTATTAATTACAATTATACCAGCAGTACCAAGTCCACTTTTTTGTTGTATCAAAGAATCAAAATCCATTTTAATTGTATCACAGGTTTCTTTTGGTAACATTGGCATTGATGAGCCACCTGGAATTACTGCTTTAAGATTTTCCCACCCACCTATTACTCCTCCTGCATGTTTTTCAATTAACTCTTTTAATGTTACTCCCATTTCTTCCTCAACGTTGCATGGTCTATTTACATTGCCCGAAATACAAAAAATTTTAGTCCCTGTATTCTTTGGATTACCTAAGCTTGTAAACCATTTTGCACCTCTTCTTAAAATTGTTGGCACAACTGCAATTGTCTCAACATTATTAACTATTGTAGGACAACCATAAAGTCCAACCAATGCAGGAAATGGTGGTTTAAGTCTTGGTTGACCCTTATTGCCCTCAATACTTTCTAACAAAGCTGTTTCTTCACCGCAAATGTATGCGCCTGCACCATAATGAATATATACATCTAGATCCCAGCCAGTGTCACATGCATTTTTACCAATTAATTTTTTTTCATAGGCTTCGTCAATTGACTTTTGTAAATTTTCTCCCTCATTATAATATTCCCCCCTGATATAAATATAGCATTTGTGGGCACCTACAGCGTAAGATGCAATTAAACAACCTTCTATTAATTTTTGTGGTTCAAATCTTAGAATATCACGATCTTTACAAGTACCCGGTTCTGATTCATCAGCATTTATAACCAAGTAATGTGGTTTTGAGATTTCCTTAGGTGCAAAAGACCATTTTAATCCCGTTGGAAATCCTGCTCCACCTCTACCTCTAAGTTCAGACGATTTAATCTCATCTATTATCCAATTTTTACCTTTAAGGCATATTTCTTTTGTATCAACCCAATCTCCTCTTAATTTAGATGACTCTATATCAATACCATTGTCACCATACAAATTCTGAAATATTCTATCTTTATCTTCAAGCATTTTTTAAATTATTAAGTGTTGTTCTTTCTTTCTCAGGTGCTGAGTTAAATCTACCCTTATATGATCCGGGTTTTGGTTGCTTACCATTTTTTGTTTCATTTATAATTTTTATTAGCTTTTCTTTACTCAAATCTTCGTAGTAATTTTCATTAATTTGGATCATTGGTGCATTTACGCATGCCCCTAAACATTCAACTTCAACCCATGAACAATTACCATCTTCTGAAATTTCATTTTCATTTTTTGATATCTTTTCTTTACAAGCCTCAACTAGTTTATACGCTCCTCTTAGCATGCATGGAGTTGTAGTACATACCTGATAGAAGTATTTTCCTACAGGGCTCAAATTATACATTGAGTAAAATGTAGCGACTTCGTAAACTTTTATATAAGGCATGTTTAATAGCTTTGCTATGTACTTCATCGCTGCAAGTGGTATCCAATTTTGATTCTGATTTTGCGCAAGATATAACAAAGACATTACCGCGCTTTGTTGTTTTCCTTCCGGATACTTAGATATAATTCGTTTTGAAGTTTTTAAATTAATATCATTAAATTCAAATTTCTCTGGTTGTTGTTTTGATATTTTTTTAATACTCATCTATCTATCTCTCCAAAAACTATATCTAAAGATCCCAAAACCGCAGGAACATCGGCTAACATATGACCTTTTATTAAATAATCCATAGCTTGAAGGTGAGAAAAACCTGGTGCTCTAATCTTACATTTATAAGGTTTGCTTGATCCATCAGAAATTAAATATACTCCAAATTCTCCCTTTGGTGCTTCAACAGCTGTATAAATTTCATCTTTATTTACTCTGTAACCCTCAGTAAACAACTTGAAATGATGAATTAACGCTTCCATAGATTCTTTTAAAACTTTTTTTGGTGGTGGTGAAATTTTACCATCTAAAGTTTTAATAGGGCCTTTTGGCATATTTTTTATACATTGATCAATTATTTTCACACTCTCTCTCATCTCCTCAACTCTACACAAATATCTGTCATAGCAATCGCCATTTGTTCCAACTGGGATATTAAATTCCATTTGTTCATAGCAATCATATGGTTGTGATTTTCTTAAATCCCATGCGACGTTAGAGCCTCTCAGCATCACACCAGAAAATGAATAATCGAGTGCATCTTGTTTTGAAACAATTCCAATATCAACATTCCTTTGTTTGAAAATTCTATTATCTGTTAATAAAGTTTCTAAATCATCAATAATTTTTGGAAATTTTTTTATAAAATCAGAAATATCATTTTCTAAACCTCTTGGCAGATCTTTATGAACACCGCCTGCTCTAAAGTAGTTTGCATGTAGTCTTGATCCAGAAACTCTCTCATAAAAAGTCATTAGCGTTTCTCTTTCTTCAAAACCCCATAAAGAGGGTGTTAAAGCACCAACATCTAAAGCTTGGGTAGTTATATTTAATATATGACTTAGTATTCTTCCTATTTCACAAAATAAAACTCTTATGTATTGAGCTCTTATTGGTACCTCTATCTTGAGAATTTTTTCTATCGCTAATGCAAAAGCATGTTCTTGATTCATTGGAGCAACATAATCAAGTCTATCAAAATATGGTACTGCCTGTGAATAAGTTTTATGTTCTATTAATTTTTCAGTTCCACGATGTAATAATCCTATATGAGGGTCCGCTTTTTCAACTACCTCGCCATCTAGTTCTAAAATTAGTCTTAATACTCCATGAGCAGCTGGGTGTTGAGGACCGAAATTTAAATTCAGTGTTTTTGTTTGTTTAGACATTATTTGTCTTTAGTATTTTTGTTAATATATTTCGTTCCTTCCCAAGGACTTTCATAATCAAAATTTCTGTAATTTTGCTCAAGTTTAACTGGTTCGTATATAACTTTCTTTTCATCTTCACTATATCTAACCTCATTATGACCCGTTAAAGGAAAATCTTTTCGAAGTGGAAAACCTTCAAAACCATAATCTGTTAAAATTCTTCTAAGGTCTGGATGATCTTTAAACTTGATACCATACATGTCAAAAACTTCTCTTTCCATCCAATTGGATGCAGGATAAATCTTTGTAATTGTGGGAACAATTTCATCCTCATTGATGAGGCATTCCAAAACTAACCTAGAATTATATTCGTGACTTAAAAACATATATATTAATTTAAATCTTTTTTCATTTTGGGGGTAATCAACAGCGGTTATATCTATAAGTTGCCTAAATTTTGTGTTTTCATTATTTTTAAGAAATAAGATAACATCTATTAAGTCTTCGCTATCAATATTAATAAAAATTTGAGAGTGATTAATTTTTGAAGTATTTATCTTAGTTGTTAGTTCTGAATTAATTTTTTTTTCCAAGTCTTGTAATGAAAACATTAAATTACCTCTCTAAAGATCCATTGTTACGGATTTTTTTTTGCAACTGCATGATGCCATATAACAACGCTTCAGCAGATGGTGGGCAACCTGGTACATAGATATCTACAGGTACAATTTTATCACAACCTCTCACCACTGAATAAGAGTAATGATAATATCCTCCGCCATTTGCACAGCTTCCCATTGATATTACATATCGTGGTTCTGGCATTTGATCATAAACTTTACGTAAAGCTGGCGCCATCTTGTTCGTTAGCGTTCCCGCTACAATCATAACATCTGATTGTCTTGGTGAACCTCGTGGTGCAGCTCCAAACCTCTCCAAATCGTATCTGGGCATAGAAGTTTGCATCATTTCAACTGCACAACAAGCCAGACCAAAAGTCATCCAGTGAAGAGATCCTGTTCTAGCCCAATTTACTAAATTATCAAATGATGTGGTAATGAATCCTTTGTCTGCAAAATCTTTTGCCAATTGTTTAAATTCATCAGGTATTTTTTTTTCTTTTTCTATTTCAATCATTTAATTACTCCCAATCCAAAGCTCCTTTTTTCCATTCATAAATAAATCCTATAGTAAGTATAAATAAAAAAACTAACATTGATAAATATCCATAAAGACCTATTGTTCCGAGAGATATTGCCCAAGGAAATAAAAATGCAATTTCTAAATCAAATATTATGAATAAAATAGCTACTAGATAAAATCTAACATCAAATTCCATTCTAGAGTCATTGAAAGGTTCAAATCCACATTCATATGCAGACAATTTTTCAGGATCTGGATTTTTTGGCGAAAATACAAAATTTAAAATTATGAAACCTATGCTAAGCGCCAATGCTATAAACAGAAATAACATAATTGGAAAATAATCCTGTAAAAAATCCGCATTCATATTGTATAAGTATTTTAATCTTTGAATAAGATAATTCTGAAAAGATACATACTATATTAGTTTTTTTTAAAAATTAAAATTATTCAATTTTATTTTAAATACATGAATTTTTATAGATATTTTTATAGTAATTTATAGTGCAAATTGGTCACGTATTTTATGGCTTATTTATTAATCGAATGATTAAATTGAGAATCATTATCAAAATATGGTATTTAATAACTGCTATTTATTTAATACTGTTGTTAAGAATTTTATATATTTATTTACCTGGCTTAAAATTAAAAATCGTTTAAGTTTTTTATGCTGTATTCTTGTTGATCTTAAAATAGCATCATAATTGTCCACAACATTTATCATAAGCTTACCAAGACTTTTTGGATCATTATGTTGAAGAAAATATTTATAATTTTTTGATAATATATCTTCTGCACCACTACATTTTGTACTTATGCAGGGCAAACTATGATTAAGTGCGTCGATCAAAGTATTAGGCAAGCCTTCATACAATGATGGGAAAACTAATAATTTGCTAGTGGAATAATATTTTGTCATGTTGTTTGACCAATTTTTAATTATTACGCTTCTTTGTAAATTTAAATTTTGAATTAATTTTTTTAATTTATATTCATCTGCACCATGCCCAACTAATAATAATTTATAGTCTTTATTGTGTTTTATAAAAATCCTAAAAGCTTTAATTGTTAAAGATTGATTTTTTTGTTTACAAAGTCTACCAACTGATAAAATAATTTTTTTTCTATTTTGATTTTTAAATTTAACGATTTTATGCAAATATGGGTTATATATTAAATTTATATTTTTAATATTAAAAGTAAGCTTTTCCAAAGATTTTTTTGCTTTTAATGAGTTTGTAATTATTCCATTAGAAAAAAAATAAAAAAAGCTTTTTAGAAAAAGAACTATATAAGCAAATACAAAATTATCAGCGTATTTGGTTGCGTCAATTGCATCCTCTGAATTTCTTATTACTATCTTTTTAGAAAAAATAGTGCAAAAAAAAAGTGGAACTACATGACTTTGAAATGAAAAAAAAATAGTATTTTTATTTGAAGCTGATAATAATTTTATTAAAATTAATAATGATCCGAAAAGAGAGGTAATTCTTTTCGATAAAAAATATCTTTCAGTACTTTTTACCCTAAAAACTTTAATTTTATTTGTTAAAAATTTTTTTTGATTTTTTTTACTTATATTTGAAATTAAACTTATGGTAATATTTTTTCTCGAAGCTAGATTGGCAAAATTAATTAAGTTAAAAGTTGCTCCGCCTTTTTCAAATGATGGATAATAGATGATAATATTTTTTAGTTTTTTCATTTATATTTTTTAGAAATATCTTTTTTTATAAATACAAAATTTGATAAATGTAAAATATTATTTTCTGGTCTTATCGGATCTATATAGATTAGTTTTTTACCGTATGGTAAAATTTTAAAAATTTCATAATTATTTAATAATTTAGAAAATTCAAAAAGATTTACTTTTTTAAATAACTGATGCCAATTAATTTCTATTTGGATAAATTTTGGTGAGTTGAAATCTATAAATTTTTTAGCACCCTGAATTACTTCATATTCGTGACCCTCAACATCTATTTTTAAAAAGTCAACCTTATTATTGGTATCGAAAAAGTTAAGAGAGTCTAATTTTTTTATAGTAATATCGTATTCTCTAAGATTATTTTTGTCTATAAAAGACAATTTTTCTAAATTTTTTTCGAGAGATGCCTTTTCAGATATATCATTAGCTGAGTAAATTTGTTTAACGCCATCTTCATTTCCAAGGGCCAGTTTTTCAATAAAAAATCTATCTTTATATTTTTCTTTGATTTTTTTTAGCTCATCAAATGATTTTTCCATAGGTTCAAACGCATACACTTTTGCATTTGTTTTTTTAAGGAGCAGCTTTGAATAATTTCCTATGTTTGCACCTACATCTAAACATACTTTAATTTCATCAGATATTATATCTATAAAATTTTCTTCTCCTGTAGATTTAAAATTGCCATAATTTTTATATCCTTTAGCATGTAATGATAATGATAAAATTATATCGTTGAGAAACTGAAGACTTTTTCGTCCAAAAATTAAAACGTATAAACTCGAAAACATTTTCCAGACACTAACTAAAAAACTTTTTTTACCCATTTTTATAATAACTTAATATCTATATTTTAAAATTGTGGCATATTTATTGTTAAGACGCATTAATGGCGGGAGTGACGGGACTCGAACCCGCAGCCTTCCGCGTGACAGGCGGATGCTCTAACCAATTGAGCTACACCCCCATTTTGGTGGGCAGTAAAGGACTCGAACCTTTGACCCCCTCGGTGTAAACGAGATGCTCTACCAACTGAGCTAACCGCCCAAAATATTTGGTACTAATACAACAAGGTTAAATTAAAGTAAATTATTAATTACTGAATACTGGCTTGAGATTCGTCTTTTTTCTTTTCAGAAGAAATTTTTTCTACCTCTACCCATTCCACAGGTTTTAACTGTTTAGTTAATGCAATTTTTAAAACATCTTCTACAATCTCAACTGAGGTGATTTTTATATCCTCTTTCACTTTTTTTGGGATGTCGGTAAGATCTTTTTCATTTTCTTTCGGTATTAAAACTTCTTTTATTCCCGCTCTATGAGCTGCTAATAGTTTTTCTTTTAATCCACCAATTGGGAGAACTTGTCCAGTAATTGTTACTTCTCCTGTCATGGCAAGATCTCTTCTTATTGGTATTTTGGTGATTGAAGAAACAATCGATGTAACCATAGCAATTCCGGCTGATGGGCCATCTTTCGGTGTTGCTCCTTCTGGCACATGAATATGAAAATCTTTTTTTTCAAAGATAGGAGGAATAATTCCAAAGTCTAAACTTTTAGATCGCACGTATGATTTCGCAGCTTTCACAGACTCTTGCATTACGTCTCCTAATTTACCAGTAATTTGCATTCTTCCTTTACCAGGCATATTCACAGTCTCTATCTTAAGAATTTCACCACCAAATTCTGTCCATGCTAGACCTGTTACTATTCCTATCTTGTCGTTATTTTCTAATTCTCCAAACTTAAATTTTTTAATTCCTAGAAAATCACTAATGTTATCTTTATTAATTTTTACTTTTGTTTCCTCTGAAGAAACAATTTTTTTGACTACTTTTCTTGAAACTTTAAATATCTCTCTCTCTAAATTTCTTACTCCAGATTCTCGGGTATAATTTCTTATGATTTGTTTTAATGTTCCATCTGAGATATCCATTTCTCCTTTTTTAACACCATTTTCTTTAATAGCTTTAGGTAATAGAAACTTGTCAGCAATATTAATTTTCTCATCTTCTGTGTAACCAGGAATTCTAATTACTTCCATTCTGTCTAGTAAAGGAGGTAGGATATTTAAAGTATTTGCTGTAGTAACAAACATTACATCGGATAGATCGTAATCCACCTCTAGATAATGATCGTTAAATGTAGTGTTTTGTTCTGGATCTAAAGCTTCTAGTAAAGCTGATGATGGGTCTCCTCTATAATCATTACCAATTTTGTCAATTTCATCTAAGAGAAATAGTGGATTTTTCGTTCCAGCTTTTTTCATCATCTGAATTATTTTTCCTGGTAGTGAGCCTATGTAAGTTCTTCTATGACCTCTTACTTCCGCTTCATCTCTTATTCCGCCTAAAGAAATTCTGACAAATTGTCTATTAGTCGCTTTAGCTATTGATTTACCTAACGATGTTTTTCCTACCCCTGGAGGTCCCACTAAACATAAAATTGGGCCTTTAATTTTTTCCATCCTCTTTTGAACAGCTAAAAACTCTACAATTCTCTCTTTTACTTTATCCAATCCAAAATGATCTTCATCTAAAATTTTCAGCGCTTTGTCCAAATCAATATCTACTTTGTCCTTTTTATGCCAAGGTAAATCTATCATCCAATCTAAATAATTTCTAACTACCGTTGCTTCGGCTGACATAGGACTCATACTTCTAAGCTTCTTAAGCTCTGACATACATTTTTTTTGGACTTCTTTAGGCATTTTCGCTTTCAATATTGCCTTGTTTAAATTTGAGGTTTCATCCTTTCCATCTTCAATCTCACCTAGCTCTTTCTGAATAGCTTTCAACTGTTCGTTAAGATAATATTCTCTTTGAGTTTTCTCCATTTGAGTTTTAACTCTACCTCTAATCCTTTTTTCTACTCCAATTATACTTGTTTCATTATCCATAATTTTAATCACAGCATTTAATCTTTTTTTGATATCAGCTGTCTCAAATAGTTGTTGTTTCTCTGAAATCGTAATATTAAGATGAGAAGCAATATTATCAGCTATCTTTGATGGTTCCTTAAGGTCTTTAATGCTTGAGATTGTTTCATTTGAAATTTTTTTATTTATAGATGATAGTTTTTCTAATCTTTTTAATGCTGTCCCTGCTAAAAGATTTAAGTCATCATTTTTTTCATCAATATCGTTAAAATATTCGAAACTACAATTTATAAATTTATCCTCATCCTTAAAATCTGTAATCTTAACTCTTTTATTTCCCTCTACTAAAACTTTTACAGTTCCATCTGGCAATTTTAACAGTTGCAAAATATTACTCTCACATCCGTAAGAAAAAATGTCATTTTTTTTTGGATCATCTACTTCTGAATTTTTTTGAGTTACTAATATAATTTTTTTATCACCTTGCATTACTTCATTGAGTGCAGAAATTGATTTATCTCTGCCAACAAATAGAGGTATTACCATACTTGGGAATACAACAATATCTCTTAAAGGCAGTAATGGTAGATTTCGTTTAATTTCCATACTATTAATATGGATATAATTATAAATATTGCAATAGATATTTAGTCTTTATTATATATAATCAAGCTGCCGTTGTTTTTGAGCTCTTGTTTTTACTTTGTGCATTTTTTGAATGCACAATAATTGGTTGCGAAAGCCCTTTGGCCGCACCCGAATCTACTATAACTTCATCAACATTTTCTAAACTTGGTAGTTCAAACATTGTTTTTAATAATATGTTTTCAAGTATCGACCTCAAACCTCTTGCGCCAGTTTTTTTTGAAATTGCTTTTAATGCAATCTCTTTAATTGCATTTTCTTTAAAAATTAATTTTGCTCCCTCTAGTTTAAATAACTCTTGATATTGTTTGATTAAAGAATTTTTTGGCTCTTGAAGAATTTTAATTAATGATTTTTCATCTAAATCTTCTAGCGTAGCTATTATTGGAAGCCTTCCAATGAATTCTGGTATTAAGCCATATTTTAGTAAATCTTCCGGCTCTAAAGTTTTCATTAACTCTCCAGTTTTTTTCTCATCTATACTTTTAACCTCAGCTCCAAATCCAATCGCTGTGCCTTTGTCTCTTTGAGAAATTATTTTGTCTAATCCAGCAAAAGCCCCACCACATACAAATAAAATATTTGTTGTATCTACCTGCAAAAATTCTTGTTGAGGATGTTTTCGACCTCCCTGTGGAGGAACACTTGCAATAGTGCCTTCCATTATTTTTAACAAAGCTTGTTGCACCCCTTCTCCTGATACATCGCGTGTAATAGAAGGGTTTTCAGATTTTCTACTAATTTTATCAACTTCATCTATATAAACTATTCCTCTCTGAGCCTTTTCTACATTATAATCAGCAGCTTGTAATAATTTTAAAATAATATTTTCTACATCTTCACCAACATACCCCGCCTCTGTTAGAGTTGTGGCATCAGCCATTGTAAAAGGGACATCTAAAATTCTTGCTAGTGTTTGTGCTAAAAGAGTTTTTCCACAACCTGTAGGACCTACCAATAAAATATTTGATTTAGCTAATTCTACGTTTTTGTTTGTTTTAGATTCATAATTTAATCTTTTATAATGATTATGAACTGCAACAGATAAAACTTCCTTTGCGTGTTTCTGGCCAATTACGTAGTCATCCAATATTGAACATATTTCTTTAGGTGACGGCAGGCCATCTTGATGCTTAACTAAAGTATCCTTACTTTCCTCTTTAATTATGTCCATGCATAATTCAACACACTCATCACAAATAAAAACTGTTGGGCCTGCAATTAGTTTTCTTACTTCGTGCTGACTCTTTCCGCAGAAAGAACAGTAAAGAATATTTTTATTATTTGAACTCATAAGCTATTTGTAAAACGAATCGATTTATATACTTTATTACAATTAAGTTTAAATAATCAAGTATAGGTTGATGTTATTACAAGATATTGTGAATTAATCTCTTTTTTCTACAACTTTATCTATTAGACCAAAGTCTTTAGCTTGATTGGGTGTCATAAAATTATCTCGTTCAAGGGCAGATTTAATTTCATCGACAGATTTACCTGTATGCTTTGAGTAAATTTCATTTAATCTTTTTTTTAATGATAATACCTCATTTGCATGTATTTCTATATCTGTTGCCTGTCCTTGAAATCCAGCAGATGGTTGATGAACCATTACTCTTGCATTTGGTAAAGAGAATCTTTTTCCTTTAGTCCCAGCTGCTAACAAAAATGACCCCATTGATGCAGCTTGTCCTATACATAAAGTTGAAACGTCGGGTTTAATAAATTGCATTGTATCATAAATTCCTAGACCTGCTGTAACAAGTCCACCCGGGCTATTTATATAAAAAGATATTTCTTTTTTTGGATTTTCAGACTCCAAAAAAAGAAGTTGTGCAGTTGCAAGTGATGCGACTTGATCGTTTATAGGTCCAGTTAGAAAAACGATCCTCTCCTTAAGTAATCTTGAATAAATATCATATGCACGTTCACCTCGGCTAGATTGCTCTACCACCATTGGTATCAATGTATTCATATGTTCGTTTATTTTATTCATATAAAGATTCGTTATACTTATACAACTTGTGATTACTTTTTGCTAACTTTTTTTGCTTTGGGTGGCTTCTTACTTACAGATTTTATTTTTTTCTTTGTTTGTTTTTTTTCAATTGGTGCATCATTCTCTTTATCTAGAATATTATCACCACTATCACGACTCTTAGCTTTAATTTGCTTTTCATTTTCTACTTTTAAAATCTTTTCAGCTTCTTCTTTATTAATTGTTTTTTTGTTAGTTTTTGCTTTCAATTTTATTGCCTCAATAATTTTCTCCTCATAAATATTTCCTCGTAAACTGGCAACTGCTGATGGGTTTTTCTGATAATACTCCATTAAAAACTTTTCTTGACCTGGCATCATTCTTAATTGTTTCTGTATTTCAGCTTGAATTTCATTTTCTTCGATTTTGATTTTATTTGCTTCTCCAAATTCATTAAGCACCAATCCAACTTTTATTCTTTGTATTGCTTTTTTTTCGAATTCTTTGCTCTTTTTTTTTACTTCATCTTCTTTTAAACCCTCAGTAATTATTTTAACTTCTTGATCTACTAAATTTTGAGGTATTTCACTTACATTGTATTTTTCAATTTGATCAAGGATTTGTTTTTTGGAAAGCATATTTAGAGAGTTCTTGTATTCTTGATTAATTTGTTTCTCTAACAAAGATTTAAGATCATTTAAATCTTTTGCACCTAAATTTTTAGCAAATTCATCATTAATAGAAACTTTTTCAGGATTTTTTACAAATAATATTTTGCATAAAAATTCAGCATTTTTATTTGCAACTTCTTTTTCAGGAAAGTTTTCTGGTAATTTGATCAGAATTTTTTTTTCGTCATTTTTTTTTAGACCAACTAACTGTTTGTCGAACCCTTTAATAAATAAGTCTTTACCAAGTTCTAATTGTGTATTTTTTCCATCATTACCTTTAAAATTTTTTCCATCTACAGTAGCTGTATAATCAAATGATACTAAATCGCCATTTTTTGAAATAGCATTTTCATTTTCCTTAAAATTTTTTTGATTTTTTGCAATTTCTTCTATTCTTTTATCAATTTCTTTTTTATCAATAGTTACTTCGTACTCATCAACTTTAATATTTTCTATTTGTTTTAAATCTATTTTTGGAAGTTCTGTAACTGAAATTATATATTCTAAATCCTTATCTTCACCATAAGTTTTTAGATCTATTTTTGGCTGTCCTGCAGGTTTGATTTTGTTGTCACTTAACGCCTTGGCACTTGTTTCTTTAAGAACTTTATCCAATACTTCACCAAATATAGCTTTTCCAAATTGTCTTTTTAATACTTCTTTTGGAACTTTCCCTGGCCTAAATCCTTTCAATTGAACAGTTTTTGAAACCTCTTCATATCTTTCATTCAAATGATTATCTATAATTTTCTTTTCAATAAAGATTTTTAAATCTTTACTTAAACCCTTTTTATTTTGAACTGTAACTTTCATAATATTATAATGGTAGGCGAGAAAGGACTCGAACCTTCACATGTTGCCATATTGGTTCCTAAGACCAACGCGTCTACCAATTCCGCCACTCGCCCGAATTATTGCTGTTTTATATATTATAGAACTAATTTGTCCAATCCGAATATTTGTGTAAAAGTATCTAAATTTAAAAAAAATATGATTATTTCACCTTGTATTAGTATTTGTAAAACAGATCCTGTGAGTAGATTATGTTATGGTTGTGCTAGAAATAATGAAGAAAAAAGAATATGGAAAGAAGAGAACACTACTGATGAATGGAAAATCAAAAATTTAGAGAAAATAAAAAGTAGACTATCAGGCTGGCAGCTTGAAAGCTTCAAACAATCTTACAACAACAAAATTAAAGAAGGAATTTCTTTATATAAGAAAGTGCAAAAAAAATGAAGCTTATGAATATAGTAGTAATAATTTATATTATTGGAATAATCATTGGTGCGATTTTTTTTAACTTGTGGGGTACTGGAAATCTTATCAAACCATTGATAGCTTTGTTATGGACAGCTCTCTTTCTTATCGCAATTGTTTATGTCGATAGAAAATCTGAATAATTCCATTATTAAATGCAAGAAATGTCCACGACTAGTTAAATTTAGAAAAAAAATATCAATCCAAAAGAGAAAGCAATTTATGAGCCAAACCTATTGGGGAAAACCAATTACTGGTTTTGGTGATATTAAAAGTAAGATTTTGTTAGTAGGTCTTGCGCCAGCTGCACATGGTGGTAATAGAACAGGACGTGTATTTACCGGAGATAAATCCTCTGATTTTTTATACAAATGTCTCTTTAAGGCTAAAATTGCCAATCAATCTACCTCGACTCATTTGGATGATGGATTAAAATTAAAAAAATCATTCATTACAACAGCTTTAAAATGTGTTCCACCTGAGGACAAACCATTAAAACAAGAATTAGATAATTGTTTTAAATTTTTTAATTTAGAAATTAATCAACTAAAAAATTTAAAAGTTATTATTGCATTAGGAAAAATTGGTTTTGATGCGTGTGTTTATTACTTTAAATCAAATTATGATTTTAAAGAAAAAATTAAATTTAGTCATGGTAAGATTTTTAAAGTTTCTAAAGGTATTTTATTAGTCGGCTGTTATCATCCAAGTCCTAGAAATGTAAATACTGGAAGAATAAGCGAAAGTAAAATGACTTATTTATTAAAAAAAGTAATTAAATTAGTCAATTAATTTTTTTAATATACTTGGAATTCTTACTGGTTTTCCTTTTTTATTAACAGTCACAAGGACTACATCTGCCTCAGAAATAATATCAAATTTTTTTTTGATTACCTGTCGCATTTTAAAAGAAGAATTTTTAACTTCTTTTATATTTGAGATAATTTCAATCTCATCTTCAAACTTTGCAGGTTTTTTGTATTCAATATTGCATGTTTTGACTATTATTATTACTCCCTCTTTTTCTAGAATTTCTTTATTAGACAAACCTAAAGAGTATATTGCCTCAGATCTTGCTCTCTCAAGAAATTTTAAATAGTTAGCATAATAAACTACTCCACCAGCATCTGTATCCTCGTAATAAATCTTGGTTACATACTTAAATTCTTTTGACATAATCTAATACTATCAAAATAGTATTTTTTTTTATACTAATGAATTTATAAAAATGAAAATTTATATCATTTGGCTTATTGGTGTTGTTATTTGGAATTTCGGAGTTCCTAATGCTACTCCTCTTGAGGATGTTATAGTTGCAATTGTTCTATCTTTTTTTTCAATCGTAATGAAAAAATATTTTAAACCCTAGCTATTGACTAGAAAAATAAATGTTTTGATAATACGAAACAGCCTTTAATTTAGAATTATCTGTATCAGTCATTATAGCAACACCATTGAGTTCATTTACGTCAAGATCATGCAATAATTTAAAATGCTCCTTAACATTAGCCTTGACTGTAACCCACTCATTTAAGTTTTCTTTGGTAGTTGATAGAACATAATCTATTGATTTCTTTGTATAAGGGCTTCGCCAATATTTGCCAATTTCATTGTTGCTCGAAAAAACGTAATTTACAGCTCTATTTGAGAGAGCAGTTGATCCTGTTTTTTTTACAACGAATACTCTAGCTGCAAAGTCGTGCCCTTTTTTTGAATTTTCATTTATGCCAGTTAAATCTTTCTCAATTTTCCATGTAATATTAATTATTGGGGTTTTATTTAAATCTATTAGCACCTCTTTACCCAAGCCTGATCCGACACCCTCGGCCTCGGCTTTGATGAAGTTTCCACTCTCATTAGAACCTAGCGTCCAGGTGGTTTCACCTTTTACTTTTCTTTTTTTAAGTTGTCCAAATTCTTCATTGGTAAAATCAAAAACTTTTAAAGTTTCTGATTTTACGGAAGTTGTAACAAACAAAGATAAAATTAATATCTGGATAAATATTTTCATTTTGGGACTTATATATAGCATGGATTGATACAATAAATATTTATAATTTCATACTTTAGACAAGATTAAGACAATCAAAAATCAAAATTAACTACTAAGTTTTGGTTATGAAACAAATTATTTATATATCAATTTTTTTATTTTTGACAAATTGCAGCACACATAGTGTTAAATTAGGTAAAAGATGTACTAAAATAGCCGAAGATAATACTTATGAAAAATCTCTAATATGGTTAATTGATAAGAAGAGTATTGAGAGTTTTGACCAAAAAATAAACAAAAAAAACTGTGAAATTAACGGAGAGAATGGATGAAAACCCTCTCAATCATGGCATTATTAGTATATTGGTCGGTTATAATTTTAGCACCAGTTATAGCTAACGAACAAAGCAAATATGCTGATAAAATAGTTTACCCGAAAAAGAAGCCTAGTAAGTAGATCTTCCACCACTAATATCAAAAACCGCAGCGGTTGAAAAAGAGTTCTCTTCTGAGGATAGCCAGCAAACAAGGGAAGATAATTCATCTAACTCTAAAAATCTTCCTCTTGGAACTTTTGATAACATTCTTTGAACGTGTTCTTTTGTCATTTGATCTAAAATTCTTGTTTTTGCACCAGCGGGGGTAACAGCATTAACTGCTATGTTATATTGAGCTAATTCTTTACCCAATGATTTTGTTAGACCTAGTACACCAGCTTTTGCTGAGCTATATGCGCTAGCATTAGCATTTCCATCTTTACCTGAAACTGAGGCTATATTTACAATTCTACCGTAATTGTTTTTTATCATTAAAGGAACTATCAATTTACAACAAATATAAGTTCCATTTAAATTCACATTTATTACTTTATTCCAGTCATCAACTGAATAATTCCATAATTCAGCTGTAGGTCCTGTAATTCCTGCATTATTAATCAGTATATCTATTTTTGAATTTTTTAAATTTTTAATGGTTTTATTTACTGATTCAAAATCAGTAACATCAACTACATCATATTTTAAATTTTCATTATTCTCTTTTTTTATAACTTTGTTTAACTCATTTTCGTCATTGTCCCATATTCTCACTTGAGCTCCCGAATTAATAAATTTTTTAGCAATATCTAGACCAAAGCCTTGAGCGCCACCAGTTACTATTGCAATTTTACTTTTTAGATCAAAATTATTCATTGCTAGATGCTAGCAGATAATAAGTTACAAAAACAACAAAAGCTCCGATTAACCATGAAAAAGTTTGCAAAAATTGCATATTTACATTCCATATCGTTGAGGAAGCAAATATAAAACCAATTACTACGGCATATATCGCTTTATAGTTCCAACCATTAGAATAAATATATGCGCTTCCTGGTTTAGAGGAGAAAATATCTTTATTAATAATATTACCTTTTTTAATTAAATAATAATCACAAACAATTAATCCAAAAAGTGGCCCAAAAAATGATCCAATTGTATCAATAAAAGATAAAATTCCTATTTGACTTAATATTGGTAGCCAAAACACACTTATTAATAATCCAAAAAAAACAATTAATAGACCACTAGATTTCAAATTTAAATTTTTGGGCACAAAATTTAACAAAGTATTTTGTGAGGGGATGTAATTTGCAACAAGGTTGGTTGATAGAGAGGCAACAACAATAAAAAACAATGAAATCACTGTTAAGTATGTATTATCAATTTTTCCAATTATATCTGTTGGGTTGGTCAAAAATCTTTCTGCTTGCGTTACATTAGAATTAATTATGATATCTGCACCAAGAGTTAATAGGACTGAAAATAAAGAAAATAAAATTAAATTAAGTATCAAACTTAAATTACCTTTAAATAAATGATTTTTATCTTTTGCATATCTAGAATAATCACCAAAATTAAGTAATAATATTGAAAAAAAAGCGAACATAGTCCCAGTAACTGAAATGAAAGGTGAAATATTTTGCTCTTGAAAAATATTATCGGAGATTATCAATTGATTAAAAGATAAAAATAATTTTTGACTATTCTCTGATACAACAATAATCAAGAATACTATCAAGCCAAAGTAAACAAATAATGCAGAAAATTTAATTATTGATTTAGTTAAATGATGACCTTTTGTAAAAAGATAGTATTGGAAAATAAATGTAATTATTAACGCAATCCAATCTATTAAGTTTAAAGATAAGAAAAAGAAAAGAAATAGTTCTTTATCTAGGATATTTGGATCAATATAAAATAAAGATATTCTAATTAAATATACTATAGATTTTGAAATAAAAAATGTTTGAACACCAAAAAAGAAAATACCAATGATACCTCTTAACATTGCGAAATATCTTGCAGCATTTAAACCAATAGAAATTCTAAGTAAAACAGGGAATGGCACTCCATGTTTTTGGGATAAATTGCCAATTAAATTTGAAAGAAGGTATACAAGGATAGAAGCAAAAACACTTCCTGATAAAACTATTAAAAAGTTTAAGTCATATATTATATATAATGATGCAATAAGAGAAAATCCTATAAGACTTTGTATATTTACAGCCCAAAAACAAAAAAAATCTGTCCACTTCCAATTTTTATCAATAGGATTTACCGAAACAATTTCCCAATTTATAAGTTGAAATTTTTCTTTATCTTGATTCACTCTTACATATTAAGCATATATAAACTACTGTCCATACAACATAGAAGGTAACCAAAGAACAATCTTGGGAAATATTATGATAATTAGAAGCCCAATAATTTGAAGAACCATAAATTGCATCATTCCAATATAAATATCTTTTAAATCCCATTCAGGAACAACCCCTTTTAAAAAATAAGCTGACAATGCTACTGGAGGTGACAGCCAGGCGGTTTGTAAATTTACAGCAACTAGTATAGCGAACCATGTTAAATTAAACCCAAGAGCCTCAACAAGTGGTAATATTATAGGTACAATTATCATAACAATTGGTACCCACTCCAGAGGCCAACCTAAAAGAAAAATCATTACCATTATCATTCCAAGAATAAGATACTTGTTCATTTCTAAACCTAGTAAAAATTCTGTTAACATAGTTGGTGTACCTAATCTTGCAAATACCGCTCCAAAAAAATTTGAGGCTGCAACTAAAACCATAATTAATGCTGTTATTTCAAGAGTTTTAACTAAAGCATCCTGTAATTTTGGAAGAGTTAATTTTTTATATGCTAATGAAAGAAGTAAAGCACCCATAGCTCCACATCCCGCAGCTTCTGTTGGTGTTGCAAATCCAAATAAAATACTTCCAAGTGCTGCAAAAACTAGTGCTGCAGGAGGGACTAAACCAAGAAGAAATTCAATCCATACCTCTTTCATGCTTGTTGCTCTCATATCCTCAGGTAAAGGAGGCCCTAAGTTTGGATTTAACATACATCTTATTGTCGTGTAAGCGGCATATAAACTTGCAAGTAAAATTCCTGGTAAAATTGCTGCTGCAAATAAATCAATAACAGGTATCTCCATGATAGGACCCATTACTACAAGCATAATACTTGGTGGTATCAATATTCCTAATGTTCCACCAGCTGTTATGGTTCCTGCGGCTAATCTCACATCATACTTAGATCTATTCATAGATTTCGCAGCCATTATTCCAAGAATAGTAACTGAGGCACCAACAATACCTGTAGCGGCAGCAAATATTACTGATACAAATAATACTGCGTAATATAAAGAACCTTTAACTCTTGCCAGCATCAATTGAAATGCTGAAAATAATCTTTCCATTAATCCGGCTTGTTCCATCATTATACCCATAAATACAAAGAGCGGTACGGCGGCGAGTGTTTGTTCTGTCATCACCATAGAAAATTGTAGTGTCATTAAATAGAAAACTAATTTTCCAAAACCTAAATAACCAAAAACAAAACCTAAAAATATTAATGTAAATGAAATTGGAAAACCTACAAATATTGCAAATAGCATTACTCCAACAAGAATAAAACCTAGGATTGCTGGGTCTATAAATTCAGCTATCATTTAGTTTCTCCAGGCCACTCACCTTTTTTAGCTGCCCAATAACTTTTGAGTAACTCAGAAACTCCTTGGACTAGTAAAAATATTATACCAATGAGTAAACAACTTTTTATTGGCCACATATAAGGCATCCAAGTGGTATCCATGCCTCTTTCTCCTCTTTGAATTGATTCTCCAACAAATCCAATTGTCATATATAGAAAAACAATTAATCCAGGAAAATAAAATAGTAGGTATAACCAAAAATCTATTAGACCTTGATTTTTAATTTTAAAATTTCTGTATAAAAAATCTGCTCTTATATGAACTCCCCTAGAGAGAGCATAACCTGCACCTAGCATAAACAGGGCACCATATAAAAAACGACTTATATCATATGCCCATATAGTAGGAGCTAAAAATAATTTTCTTGCAAGGACTTCGTAGGTCATTGCAAAAATAAGTGGCATTAATATCCAACAGACAATATTTCCGATCCACTTACTAAATTTATCAATATTAACTATACACTTTGCCATCCATACTGGCATATCAACAGGCATCTTGCCAGTGCTTCCACGCCTTTCAGCAATCATTTCATCTGAAATATCTAGTTTGGAAGGTTCGTCATTCATAAGTTCTTTTTAAAAAAATAGAGCGGACTAAAAAGTCCGCTCTAAATATTTTTTTATATTTTTATTATTTTAATGTTGCTGCGTGAGCCATTCCTAGCTTAGCATTTGACATTTGAGCACCACTCCAAAATGGAACAGCAATATCTGCAAACTCTTTCATCGAATTATAAACTTCGTTGAAAAATGCATTTTCTTTAGCATTTTTATTTAGAGATGCTTTTGCTGCAGCCATGTACTCCGTAAAGTAGTCTGTAGGAGTATCTTCTAAAATAACTCCATGCTTAGTAGTCAATTCTTTTAAAGCTTTTCCATTTTCATAGATTCTATAGCTTAAAGATTTAGCTAATGAGGCATTAGCAGCTACTTCAAGAGATTTTTTCTCGTGAGCAGTCATAGCGTTATAAGTTTTGCCAGTTATATAAAAATCAGCATTTACGACTACTTGGTGTAAACCTTGTAGGTAATAGTGTTTAAGAACCTTTTGGAAACCAAATGTTAGATCTGGCTTAGGACAACACCACTCAGCAGCATCAATCGTACCTGCTTCAAGTGCTGGAAGAATGTCTCCACCACCCATAGCAACAGATGCTATACCAATATCTTTGTAAGTTTGACCTGGTATTCCAGGAGGAGTTCTGAATTTATATTTTCTAAAGTCAGCCATACTTTTTATTGGTTTTGGAAACCAACCCAAAGCTTCTGGACCAACTGGTTGAATCATAAATCCTTTAATGTCCCTACCCATTTCTTTCCAAAGTCTGTCATATAATTCTTTACCACCGCCATATTGGAACCATGATAAGAATGCTATATTATCTATACCTACTCCACCACCAGCTACAGGCGAACCAAATAGCATAGCAGCTGGATGATCTCCGGACCAATAGTGTGTCCAAGCAAATCCGCAGTCAATTAATCCCTTATCAACAGCATCTAATGTTTCTTTTACTCCAACAACTGCACCTGCTGGTAATATTTCAAACTTTAGAGATCCGTCAGTAAGAGTCGTAACTGTGTCAGTAAAGTCTTTTAACATTTTAACTTCATCAGCCTTAGTATTAAGCACTGTCTGACATTTAAGTGTTTTCGCATTAGCATTTGATATAAAACCAAGTACTAAAAACGTAGCAAACACTAATGAAATGATTTTTTTCATTATTTTCCCTCTTTCTTGTTAAATTTAAGTTCATTATCCTCTCAAAAAAAAGCATATGTTACAAGTGACAAATATTTTATTTTTAAGTCAAAAAACGTTAATAATAACTATGGATGAATTTGATTATATTATAATTGGCGCTGGTTCAGCAGGCTGTGTCCTAACTAATAGGCTTATTAAATCAGGAAAATATAAAGTTCTTTTATTAGAAGCAGGTGGAAAAGATAATTATCCTTGGATACATATTCCAGTTGGTTATTATAAAACGATGCACAATCCAAAGACTGATTGGTGTTTTAAAACTGAACCAGACGAGACAATGGAAAATGTTTCAATCCCCTATCCTAGAGGAAAAACCTTGGGCGGAAGTTCGTCAATAAACGGTCTTCTCTATATAAGAGGACAAGAGCAGGACTATGATCTATGGAGACAACTCGGGAACAAAGGTTGGAGTTGGAGGGAAGTTCTTCCTTATTTTATTAAAGCAGAGGATCAAGAAAGAGGTCAAAGTGAGTATCATGGCCAAGGTGGCCCTCTTTCAGTTTCAGATCAGAGAATAAAATTGGATATTTTAGATGTTTTTCAAAATGCAGCGAGCGAAGTGGGAATCCCAAAAGTGGATGATTTCAATAGAGGTGATAATTTTGGTTGTGGTTATTTTCAAGTTACTGAAAGAAATGGTTTAAGATGTAGTGCAGCAGTTGGCTATCTAAATCCTATAAAAAATAACAAAAATTTAAAAATAGAAACTAAATGTCATGTTCAGAAAATAAATTTTGAAAAGAACAAAGCAGTTAGCGTAAGCTATTTTAAGGACAATAAACAAATTACCGTAAAAGCAAATAAAGAAATCTTATTAAGTGCAGGTTCAATCGGAAGTCCACAAATACTTCAAACTTCTGGTATAGGAGATGTTGGTAAATTAAAAAGTTTAGGAATTGAAGTCACAAAAGATTTAAAGGGAGTTGGCAAAAATCTTCAAGATCATTTAATGTTTAGACCAGTATTTAAAGTTAAAAATATCAAAACTTTAAATAAAAAGATTAATAGCGTTTTTGGAAAACTTTTAATTGGACTAGAGTATGTTTTTCTAAGACGTGGGCCAATGACAATGGGAGCAAGTCAATTATGTGGGTTTGCTAAAAGTGACGATACTAGAGAAACACCAAATTTACAGTTTCATATTCAGCCAATAAGCACTGATAAACTTGGTGGTGCTAACCTTCACGACTTTGATGCATTTACTCCAACAGTTGCAAATATAAGACCAACAAGTAGAGGAGAAATTAATATTGTTAGCTCAGATTCAAGAGATAATCCTAAAATTAAAATGAATTATCTGTCTACTGATGAAGATAGAAAGGTTGCAGCTGATGGAATTAAATTAATAAGAAAAATAGTAATGGAAACAAAAGAATTTAAAAAATATGAGCCTGAAGAATACAGGCCAGGTGCTCACATTCAAGAAGGTGAAGAAATTGTAAAAGCTTGTAGTCATTATGCACAAACTATTTTTCACCCAGTTGGCACATGTAAAATGGGTAATGATAATGAAGCCGTAGTATCAGACCAGTTAAAAGTACATGGAATAAAAAATTTAAGAGTTATTGATGCATCGATTATGCCAAATATAACATCTGGTAATACTAATGCTCCAACCATTATGATTGCCGAAAAGGGTGCTGATATGATATTGAACAGTTGATGTTAACAGAACAGATTCTCATTTTTATACAAATAATCCTGTTAGATTTAGTGCTTGCTGGGGATAATGCAATAATTATTGGAATGGTAGCATCGCAATTCCCTAACGATCAAAGAAAGAAAATTATTTTTTGGGGTATTAGTGCAGCGATTGTACTTAGGATTATATTTACTTTAATTACTGCTTATCTTTTACAAATAACTGGTCTAAGGCTCATTGGTGGTATTCTGCTATTATATGTTTGCTATAAACTGTATGTTGATGTTGTAAAAGATGGTCCCAAAAAAGAGGATGAACCCAATATTGAGAAATCAAGTTTGTTTAAGGCGATAACAACAATAATAATTGCTGATGTTACAATGAGCTTAGATAATGTACTAGCTGTAGCAGGTGCTGCCAAAGATCATTACTTTTTACTAATATTTGGTTTAGTTTTATCTATTGCTTTAATGGCAGTAGCTGCAAATCTAATATCAAAATGGATAAAAAAATATAAATGGATTGCTTGGCTTGGATTGATCGCAATTTTAATTGTTGCTATTGAATTGATTTATACGGATATAAAGTTATTCATATAATATGTATTTGAAAAAATATAATTTAAAAAATAAGTACGCATTGGTGACTGGTGCTGGTAAAGGTTTAGGCAAGGCTTGTGCTATAGCGCTCGCAGAAGCAGGAGCAAATTTGATAATTTTGAGCAGAACAAATAAAGATTTATCAAGTGTTTCCAAAATAATCAAAAAATTTAAAGTAAAATGTCAAATGTTCAATTGTGATGTGACTAACTTTAATCAAGTTAAAGATACTGTAGATCAAATTTCTAAACTTGATATTCTTGTTAATAATGCTGGTACTAATTTTCCAGAACATTTCACAAAAGTAAAGAGATCAAATATGGAGTATATGGTTAAAATCAATAATGTTGCTGCATTTAATTTAGCTCAATTGTGCACATTGAAGATGTTAAAAAATAAGAATAGAAAAAAAATTGGCGGCTCAATTGTTAATATGTCCTCACAAATGGGGCATGTCGGCGGACCAATTAGAAGTGTATATAATATGAATAAACATGGATTAGAAGGCCTAACTAAAGGTATGGCTATTGATTTAGCCAAATATAACATAAGAGTAAATACAATTTGTCCCACATTTGTTGTTACGCCAATGACTTCAAAATTTCTTAAAAATAAAAAATTTAAAAAAGAAACCTTAAATAATATACCACTTGGAAGATTTGCGGAGATGTCTGAAATAGCATCGGCAGTTGTTTTTCTTGCTTCAGATGCAGCTTCCATGATTACAGGAACTTCATTATTGGTTGATGGTGGATGGACAGCAAAATAAAGATTTATTTAAAAATAGCTTTAATAAACTTGTTTTGTTTTTTTATTTTTATAATCATATTTGAATTAATTTTTGGTTATTGGTTTGAAAAATATAATTTTGGACCTTACATGAGAGAGCACAGAATGAAAAATATACCCTATAAATTAACCTATAATAATACAGATTATAAATACAATTATGTGAGAAACTCATTGGCCTTTAGAGGAGAAGAAATCAAGCCAAAAGATATTAAAATATTGATGGTTGGTGGTAGTACAACTGATGAAAGGTATAAGCCTGAGAGATTTACAATAGTTGGAAATCTAAATAAAAAGTTTTTAAAAGCCGGATCTTCAAGAAAAATAATAAATGCTGGAATTGAAGGACAATCTACTAGAGGACATATTCATAATTTTAATTTTTGGTTTAAAAAAATTGAGAATTTTAAACCAAAACACATAATCTTTTATGTTGGGATAAATGATGCAAGTTTACTCAGATTTCAGAGTGATAATTTACAAGATGGTCTCATAGAAAATCCAAATAAATTAGAATCATTTTTTGATAATATAAAATCAAGAAGTTTTATTATTGATTTAGCAAGAAAAGTAAAACATCAGCATTACAAAAGAAATGAGAGCAAAAGAGTGATATATGATTTTGATTACTCTCTAAAAGAAAGTAAAAATAAAGATAGAGTTTATATTAATTATGGGAATAAAATAAAAAAATACGATTTTGATAAATTAGTGAAAAAACATCAAATACTAATTGATCAGTATTTAAAAAATATTGATTTATTAAATACTTTATCAAACTCAATTGGCTCTGAGGCAATATTTATTAATCAACCAATGCAGGAAAACGAGACTGCTGAAATATTATTCTCAATAAATAATTCTTTGATAGTTCATTGTGAGAAAAAAAAATATAAATGTATTGATTTAGTTAAAAATTTGAATGGTTTTAATGATTTTTGGTGGGATGGAGCACATACCACTCCTAAAGGATCTAAAGCTATAGCTGATATAATTTATCCTTATTTAAATAAATATTTGAATTGAATTTATGAAAAACTATAAAATATTAATCTTAATTTTTTACTCTTTAATTTTTTCCATAAACTGTTTTTCTGCGGAGTTTCAAGGGGAATTTATTCAAGGTCATTTCATAATAGGAAAAACCAAACCTAATTCAAAGGTCAAAATCGATAAGAAAAATGTAAAAGTGTCAGATGATGGTTATTTTGTTTTTGGATTAGATAGAGATCGAAAATATGATGTTATTATTACAATTGAAAATTCTGGATTAAAAAAGAAAATTGAAAAAAAAGTTTTAAAAAGAAAATATAATATTCAAAGAATAGATGGTCTTGACGAAAAAAAGGTTACTCCCCCTGAAGAGGTTTACAACAGAATTAAACAGGAAAATAACAAAATTGGAAAAGCTAGAGCAATTAATTCAGATTTAAAATATTTTAAAGATAAATTTATAATGCCTGTTAAAGGAATAATTTCTGGTGTTTACGGTAGCCAAAGAATATTAAATGGTAAACCTAAATGGCCACATTATGGTATTGATATTGCTGCAAAAAAAGGGACAAAGATTAAAGCGGCAGGCTCAGGCGTTATTACAATGGCTGAAAAAGATTTATATTATACGGGTGGAACTATTATAATGGATCATGGTCATGGAATATCTTCAATTTATTCTCATCTTGAAAAAGTAATGGTAAATGTTGGAGATGAAATAAATAAAGGTGAGATTATTGGAACAGTTGGGTCAACAGGAAGGTCAACTGGACCACATTTAGATTTTCGTATTAATTGGTTTCAAACAAGACTTGATCCAATGACAATCCTAAATTGATTTAAATTAAGTTTATGAGTAATAAAAAGTTTGTAATTTTTTATTTTTTTTTATTCGGAGTTTTTATTTATTGTTTAATTGGCTTATTGGGAATATTAGATTTTAATAAAAATAAAAATAATCTATTCAAAACAAAAGATAACTTAGATTTTCATCAAAAATTTTCAAAAAAATTACATCATTTAAGAGACTCCAATAGGTGGGGTAAGAAAAAAAACGATTATTTATATTCAGAAATAGGAAAATCTAAACATGGAACCCACATATTACTTCAGGGTGATTCCTGGATGGAACAAGTCCTAGAAATCAATTCATCATTTAGTCTATTTAAAGATTTTTCAGAAATTAAAAATTTAAACATTATCAATGCAGGCATAACCTCATATTCTCCAACTTTAATGAATT
Source organism: uncultured Pelagibacteraceae bacterium (assembly GCA_902617645.1). Lineage (GTDB taxonomy): Bacteria > Pseudomonadota > Alphaproteobacteria > Pelagibacterales > Pelagibacteraceae > Pelagibacter. The sequence continues at coordinate 82,704 of CACMXM010000001.1, forward strand.
TACAGTATCAAATATTAAAAGAAAACTTTGGAATTAAACCTGAAACAGTTGTTATATATATTGATCAAACAGATATTGGAGATGAAATTTGTAGATATAACCCATCAAAAGTATTTAACAATAATACCTTAATTGGTGTTAAAAAAGAGTTCTTCACTAATAAAATTTATGACTATACTAAAATATACAGTTACTCTGAAATCAATTTTATAAACAATTTTCCATTAAAATTTTTAAGACTTGCAAATTTTAAAATAAAATATTTTTTTATAAGATCATATAATAGATTTCATGAAATTGCAGAAGTGGGATGGAAAAATAGAGGTTCGGTAAAGTGTAGATTTAGTGAAATACAAAAGTATTTGTTTAATTTAGATAAAAATTCAAAAGATATATTTATAAATTCAATCAAAAATTATTTAAAAGTTTTAGAGGAAGATAAGAATGTCAAAAATATATTAATTGTCACTTTCCCACATTTTTTACATTTAAAAGGAGAATATAATGTTAATGTCTCCTTTTTAATTGACGATTTACTCGAAATTAACAATTTTTATAAAATATCTCATCTCAATTTTAGTAAACTTAATTTTTCAAAAATTAATTATGAAAATATATATATAGATGGTGACCCAAGTTCACATTTAAATAACGAATACCATTCAAAATTATTTGTTAAAGGCATAATTAAAGAGATTGAACAAATAATAAAAAAATAATCTACTTATTAGACAATCTGAGTTTTCATGTCTTCTTTTTTAATACCTGCAACTTTAACGGGTTTTTTCATAGCATCTCGTCTAAAAGGTTCACCTAGTTCTTGGTTTAAAATTACTTCAACAAAAGTGGTAATTCCTTTTTTCTGATCATCGCATGATTGCTTAATGGCTTTGGTAGTTTCTTCCATAGTTTTAGCAGTAACTCCTTTTAGACCACAAGCATTAGCAACTTTAGCATAGCTTAATTCTGGATCTAACTCTGTACCAACAAAATTATCATCAAACCAAAGAATTGAATTTCTTTTTTCTGCCCCCCATTGATAATTTCTAAAAATAACCATTGTTATTGCTGGCCATTCTTCTCTAGCACATGAACTCATTTCATTCATACTAATTCCAAAAGCACCATCTCCTGCAAATCCAATTACAGGGGTATCTGGGCAACCAATCTTTGCGCCTAGTATTGATGGAAAACCGTAACCACAAGGACCAAAAAGTCCTGGAGCTAAATATTTTCTTCCTTCTTCAAAAGTTGGATAAGCATTACCTATTGCACAATTATTTCCAATATCGCTTGAAATAATTGCTTCACTTGGAATTGCTTCTTGTATAGCTCTCCATGCTTGTCTTGGTGACATCCTATCTTTGTCTCTTTCCCTTGCTTCTTTATTCCAAACTGTGCCTGGGTCATCTTCCTCATGATCAAGACCGGTCAAAGTTTGCAACCAAGCTGATTTTGTTTTATGAATTAAATTTTTTCTTTCCTCTCTACCATTGTTTCCTGCATCTTTTGAAAGCTTTTCTAAAATTTGATTTGCAACCATTTTGGCATCACCACAAATTCCTACGGTAACTTTTTTTGTTAAGCCAATTCTATCTGCATTCATATCTACTTGAATTATTGTTGCATTCTTTGGCCAATAATCAATTCCGTACCCTGGTAGTGTTGAAAAAGGATTAAGTCTTGTTCCTAAGGCAAGAACAACATCTGCTTTAGAAATAAGTTGCATTGCTGCTTTTGAACCATTGTAACCCAATGGTCCTGCTGCAAGTGGGTGGCTACCTGGAAAACTATCATTATGCTGGTATCCATTGCAAACAGGAGCATCTAATTTTTCAGCAAGTTTTTTACATTCTTCAATTGCATTACCTATTACAACTCCTGCGCCAGAAAGAATTACTGGAAATTTTGCTTGTGATAAAAGAGATGCAGCTTTATCAATAGCTTCCTCACCCCCACCTTGTCTTTCAAATCTAACAATTGGTGGTAAATCAATATCAATTACTTGTGTCCAATAATCACGAGGGATATTTATCTGTGCCGGAGCAGATCTTCTAAACGCTTTTTCAATTACCCTGTTCAATACTTCTGCCATTCTTGATGGATCTCTAACTTCCTCTTGATAACAAACCATGTCTTTAAATAAATTCATTTGTTCTACCTCTTGAAAACCTCCTTGACCCATTGTTTTGTTTGCGGCTTGTGGAGTAACCAATAATAGAGGCGTATGATTCCAGTAAGCAGTTTTGATAGGTGTAACTAGTCCTGTTATACCTGGTCCATTTTGAGCAATTACCATAGACATTTTTCCTGTCGCTCTCGTGTAACCATCTGCAATTAAACCTCCATTTGTTTCATGAGCCACATCCCAGAAAGTTATTCCTGCTTTAGGAAATAAATCGGAAATTGGCATAAAGGCAGATCCAATTATCCCAAAAGCATGTTCTATGCCATGCATTTGTAAAACTTTAATAAAAGCTTCCTCTGTAGTCATTTTGGTCATAATTGAATCCTTAAAAAATTATTATTTATCAATTTGAATGATTAATATATAAGATCTGCTAAAATTCAAATAAGAAATCGTCATTATGGCAAATACAGACATTATTATACATGATGAAAAAGACAATGTGGGTGTGGTAGTTATTGAAAAAATTACCCCAAATCAGGATTGTAATTGTTGGATTATGGAAAATGATAAATCAGCAAAAATTCAGTCTAAGAGCGAAATACCACTAGGACACAAAATTGCTATGATAGATTTAAAAGAGGGTGACACAATATTAAAGTATGGTCATGATATAGGAAAAGTTGTGAAAAATATTAATAAAGGTGAACATGTTCATGTTCATAATGTAAAAACAAAAAAGTGGTAATATGGAAATTCCAAAAATTTTTTTAGGTTATAAGAGAGAGAATGGAAGAGCTGGAACGAGAAATCATGTAATAATTTTACCAGTTGATGATATTTCAAATGCTTGTGCGGAAGCAGTCGCAAATAATATTAAAGGTACAATTGCACTGCCACATTCATACGGAAGACTTCAGTTTGGAGCTGACCTAGAATTACACTTTAGAACAATGATAGGTACAGGAAAAAATCCAAACGTTGCGGCCGTAATTGTTATTGGAATAGAACCTAAATGGACAAAAAGAATTGTGGATGCTATTGCAAAAACTGGAAAACCTGTTGAGGGTTTTAGTATTGAAGGAGTAGGAGATATTGATACAATAGCTAAAGTTTCAAAAAAAGCTCAAGAGTTTTCAATGTGGGCATCTGAAAAACAAAGAGTAGAGTGTCCAATAAGTGATTTGTGGATATCTGTTAAATGTGGAGAGTCGGATACAACATCAGGATTAGCTTCAAACCCTACAGTTGGAAATTTAATGGACAAGTTAGAACCTTTGGGGGTTCATTTATGTTTTGGGGAAACATCTGAACTCACAGGCGCTGAAACTGTATGTGCAAAAAGAGGTAAAACCCCTGAGGCTCAGAAGAAATTTATGAAAACTTGGAGTGATTATAATGATTTTATTTTAAAAGAAGCAACAAACGATCTTTCCGAAAGTCAACCGACTGCTGGAAACATCGCAGGCGGACTAACTACAATTGAAGAAAAAGCTTTTGGAAATTTTCAAAAAATTGGTTCAAGACAATTTATTGATGTATTAGAACCTGCTGAAGAACCTACAAAAGGTAAAGGTCTTTATTTTATGGACACGTCTTCTGCAGCAGCTGAGTGTGTTACATTACAGGCCGCTGGGGGATTTAATATACATCTTTTTCCAACTGGACAAGGAAATATAATCGGAAATCCAATAGAACCGGTTATAAAACTTACAGCGAACCCTCTAACTGCAAAAACTATGAGCGAACATATAGACGTTGATGTTTCAAAAATATTATCCCGTGAAATGAACCTTGACCAAGCTGGAGATGAATTGATTAAGTCGACAATTAAAGTTGCAAATGGAAGACTTACATGTGCTGAGGCCTTAGGACATAAAGAATTTGTAATGACAAAGCTTTATAGAAGCGCTTAAATTTAAATTGAGGATTTTAAAGCTTTATATATTTCTTCTCTACTTGTTTCACCAATACTTCTGTAAACTTCTTTATTATTTTTAAAAATTAAAAGTGTAGTTTGATATTGTACTTTAAGAAGGTCAGCAATTTCTCTATTGGTAACTTCAAATGTAAAGTATTCAATATTTTCAAAATCGTCCTTTGCTTTATTCAAAACTTTCATCTGACTAGCACAAGATGAGCAATATTTAATCCAAGAGCTTACAACTACAACTTTTCCATCTGATTGGGCTTTATCGAACAAGTCTTTTGAAAAGGTTGTCTCTTTCTCTAAAGCATTAGCGTTTAATGAAAATACGCAAAATAGTAATAAAAATATTTTTTTCATAAAAATACTTTTACACAAATATAAAATTTTGAAAAACTACTTTAATGAAGCAGGCGGAGGTGTATGTACAAATTTAGCCTTAAATTTAGATAAAAATCTTCTTACTATTGCTGCACCAATTCCAAGACCAAGAGCCAAAACAATTGAGAACATTCCATATAATAATGGAACATTTACAGACAATTCTCTAACGAATTGTGCAATAGGTCCTAGTACAATCTTACCGTTATTTTGAACTTCTTTAACAACTTCTTCAGCAAAGAAAGTGTCATATGCTATCGCTATACCAACTAATAATAATAATATTGCTAATATTGTTTTAAACTCCGAGCTATCAACTTTTTCTCCAATTTTTTGACCAATTTGAACTCCGATTATTGAACCTAAAATTAAAACTACAACCAAAATAAGATCTATGGTTCCATAATTAAACGCATGTAAAACAGTTACAATCGCACTGACAAAAATTGTAACAAATAAAGAGGTTCCAGGGATAAGTTTTGTGGGCATTCCAATAATATAAATCATTGCCGGGACCAGAATAAATGCTCCACCGACACCCATAATTGCTGCTATAAAACCTACAATAAGACCAATTATAATCGGAGTGAAAGCACTCTCATAAAGTTTTGATTTCTTAAATCTCATTCTAAATGGAAGTCCATGTATCCAATAATGTTCATGCAATTTTTTTTTTTGAACTATTTTTTTTCTTGCTCTATCTAATTCAGTTACACCTTGAACCAACATAAGAGTACCTATGATTGCTAAAATGTACATGTACGCAAGAGATATAACTATATTAATCTTACCAATACCTTTAAAATAAGTGAATGTTGCAATTCCAATTGCAGTACCAATAACCCCACCAACCACAATCATCAAACCCATCTTATAATCAAGTGTACCTTTGAACCAATGTGTCGTTGAACCTGAAATTGAAGTTCCTAAAATATTATTAGCCTCATTTGGAACAGCATAAGTTGGAGGTACGCCCATAAAAATTAAAAATGGTGTCATTAAAAAACCGCCGCCAACCCCAAATAACCCTGATAAAATACCAACAACTAAACTAAGAAGAAATACTAGAGGTAAGTTTATATAAACTTCTGCAATTGGAAGGAAATATTCCATTAACACTAACTAATCCTCAAAAATATTAAAGTCAACAATTCTTAAAAAATAGTTGCACCGAATACCTTGACTAATCCATCTTCCTCTCCGAGTACTAGTCTTCCTAAGAATTCGCCTGAAATTTTTGTACTTTTTTGCTTGTAAAGTACAGTAATATAAAGACCTCTTCTTAAACAGCCAAATGCTTTATACTCATCTGATAAGCTTGAGATTAAATCGTTACTTGCCCATTGTTTTCCAAGTTCAACTTCGTTCGCTCCATATAACATTTGAGATGAAAAATCTTTGGTGAAGCCACCGTAATCCTTCATGTTCGATGATTTTACTAAGTTTGCCCAGATCGGATTTGCTATCTCGATAATCTCGTTATCTGATTTCTCAAGAAGACTCATTAAGTTTTACGAGGCTTCTTTTTTCTCTTTCTCGTCTATTATGTGATACACAGGCATTTTTTCCATTGTAAATTTACCTGTCTTCGGGTCTCTTCTTGAAACTGTCAGACAATGCCAATTTTCGTCATCAAGTTTCATATGGTCGCCTCTGTAATAGTAACCTGGCCAACGAGTTTCTTTTCTGTAAAGAGTGTGTTCTGTTACACACTGAGAAGTAACTGTTCGGTGTTTTAACTCCCAAGCTCTCATTAATTGATGGTAATCTTCAGCACCAACATTTTCTAGGTCTTCTTGTAACCAATCAAGAAGTTCTAAACCTTTTTTCAATAAATTTTCATTAGTCATATAATTTACAGAAATTCCACCAACATATTCATCCATAATTTTCTGTAATCTTTGTAAACCTTGAATAGGTGATATATAGCTAGGAGATACTGTTCCTCCGGTAATCTCATTTCTTCCAACTGTATAATTCTCTAAAGGTTTGTATATCATTGTTTTGAAGTCTTCGCATTGCTTGTCACTCACCTTTATATTATTTGCTTTTTGTTCTTGAATATATTTGACCGCTGCTTTTGCGGCTAACCTTCCCTCTGTAAATGATCCAGATGAAAATTTATGTGCGCTTCCCCCTACTGTATCACCTGCTCCGAAAAGTCCTTCAACTGTTGTCATTCTATTATAACCCCAGAAATATTCTGGTGGAGATAAATCTTCTGGTCCGCTAACCCATGCACCAGAGCATGTTGCGTGAGATCCCATTACATAAGGTTCTGAAGTTGTTAATTCAGGATTTGTATACTTTGGATCAATATTTTGTGATGCCCAAACAACTGCTTGACCAACAGTCATACCTAAAAAGTTCTCCCAACCAACTGTTTCTAAATGTGGGTCTTGAAAAGCTTCTTTTGTCACCATGTGGATTGGTCCACCGCCTGCCATAACTTCTTGAACAAATGCATGATTTCTTAGACATGTTGGTGTTGGATGATGATCTATGTATTCTCCAACTAGTTCTTTTGTTTGATTATACCATTTCTTCTCATAATTTTCTCCATTAGCGTTTTGAGTATAAGTTTTTAAGTGGAGAAAATATGCACCAACCGGTCCATATCCATCTTTAAATCTACATAACACAATCCTATTTTCCATTTGTGTCATCTTGGCTCCAGCTTGAATTGGCAAAGCGTATGCAGATCCATTGCTCCAAGGCGCATACCAAGTTCTTCCCATTCCTTCACCAACCGCTCTAGGTTTAAAAATATGAGAAGCTCCTCCAGCTGCAACTATAACAGTTTTAGATTTGAATATGTAATAATCACCTGTTCTCATATTAAATCCTACAGCTCCACCTACTCTATTTTCATTTGTTTCATCCATTAACAAATGAGTAATCATAATTCTGTTATAAATTTTATCTGCAGATTTTTTTGCTGCTTCAGCTACGATCGGTTTATAACTTTCTCCATGAATCATAATCTGCCATTTACCTTCTCTTTGATAACGACCAGTTTGCTTATTTTTCATCATTGGAAGTCCCCATTCATCAAACATATGAACTGTTGAATCCACATGTCGTGCCATGTCGTACCCAAGATCTTCTCTTACAAGACCCATTAAATCATTTCTCGCATAACGAACGTGATCCTCGGGCTGATTTTCGCCCCACTGCATGCCCATATAACAATTAATTGCATACAAGCCTTGAGCTACAGCACCACTTCTGTCTATATTTGCTTTTTCTACGCAAACTATTTTAAGATCTCTACCCCAATGTCTAGCTTCAAAAGTAGCACCAGTACCAGCCATACCCCCACCAACAACTAGAACATCACATTCTTCAATAATAGTTTTTCTAGCCATTAGTAATAAACACCTTTTTTGAATGCACTTTTTTCTACTTTAGGCAAATCTTTGTTGGTATTAAGTCCGTGTGGTTCATTATATAAAATTTGAGAATTTATTTCACCTTGGTTTGGTTTGTCTCCATCTGCAAGTTTTGGAATAAATTTTCCCCATGGCTTAGTTGTTATTGGTGAAACAAAGTTTTTCTCTGTTCCATTTCTAAATTTAATTCTCCAAGAAATTGTTCCTTTTTCTTCTTCTCTTCTAACTCTAACACTGTGTCCCATAGGTGCAAAGTCTGCATAGCCTCTGACATCTATAGCGTGATTAGGGCAAGCCTTAACACAAGAGTAACATTCCCAGCAAAAATTTGGTTCAATGTTTTTTGCTCTTCTTATAGTTTCATCGATGTGCATTATATCGGACGGACATATATCTACACAGTGGCCGCATCCGTCGCATCTGGTCATATATACAAATGTTGACATATTTATCTCTCTTTCCTTATCATATTAATAATGTTTTGGCTCTTCTCTTTTTATACCGAGGCCAAATTGCTCAGGAGCATCTGCTTCTGGTGGAAGATTATCTCTTGATCCGTCTGCCTCTGCTAAGTTTTTCTGAAGTGCAGCTCCTGGTTTATAAAACATATGGGCAAATTTGGACCAATAAACACCTCCAAATAAAACTAGATTTGATACAATAAAGAAAACTAAAAAAACTTTATCATCCCATCTATCTTGTAAACTCATAGATTGTAAAAATGACCATATCAATCCGAACAACGATGAAGCTACTAATGCTAACACAAACAAATCTGCCTTAATAACTCTGTACCAAGGGTGAGCCTCAGAATAAACATCTACTCTCAAGAAGAACCAGAACCAAGACCCTCCTAATACAGTCAATAGTGCACCAACATGCCAAACTATCGGCCAAGCTGATGGAGTTGTTGATTGTGGTGAAGAGTAAAAGAAAATCATAACAACCGAAGCTGTCCAAAAAAGAATTGTACCATACATGCCCATCACATGAGCCAGTCTTCTTTTACCAGCACCTAACTCCGAAGTTGTAGCAATATCACTAGCTATCGTTTTTGAAATTACAGAAATTCTTTCACCTGTAGTTAAATTTTTTGTTGCAGACTTTTTTGCTTTTTTTGCATTATTAAAAAAATATTTTACATTTTTCTTATGAATAATATCCATAAGTGTTCCAGCAATCACAAGTAAACCCATAAGAATTACAAATGATTGCATTAGTATAGGAGATACACTCTCAGCTAATATTGAAAATGGATTGTTTACAAACATTTTGAAATTATACCCCTTTTTTGAAATATTTTTAGTATAGATGCCCTAATAGATCAACTGCATAAATAGACTTCTTTTATTTAGATTTTCTCAAATAATGTTGTTTTAACGGTATTACACCTCTAACACCACCTTGGGGATTTTCAACATCCCCTCTTCTTCTTGGAATCAAATGTATATGACAATGCATAATTGTTTGACCAGCAACAGTGCCTGCATTTGTTCCTAGGTTAAACCCCTCGACTAAATTGTCATCATTTTCTATTTTAAATTTAATCTTTTTAATAAGTTCGTTACACGCATTAAGTTCTTTTTCATTTAAATCGAAGAAATTTTTTATGTGTCTTTTTGGAATTATAAGACTATGGAACTTTGATACTGGATATGAGTCATAACTCACAAAAGCATAGTCATTTTCGCATATTATTTCTTCCTTTTTTATATTACAAAATATGCAAGGGTTATTTGGATCTGTCATACTTTAATTTAATAAACCTTTTTCATATATTTTATTAAGTTTAATGAATATTTTATTATTTTTCCTTGTCCAATTTAGCGATGGAATTTTAAATACAGAAGTCACTCCCTTTCCAGACCCGATTAGCAGTATTTCAGTATATTTATCAATCTCCTTGATTGGTATACTCTTTTTTTTGATTTTTATTTTTTTAGAGAAATATTTATACGTAATACCCTTATAAAAGTTCTTAGATGGAGAGTAAATTTGATTATTTCTTATAAAGAGTAAATTAGAAGTACAAGTTTCTAAAAAATAATTATTGAAATATAAAGCAACATCATTTCTAGTTGTGTCGTATTTATTGAGTTGCTTCAATATCTTTTTATATTTTAGATTTTTTAAATATGGGTCAACTCTATTATAATTGAGTAGTTGTAAATAAAATTTTCGGCTGGGTTTAAGTCTTTTTCTTAAAGAAATAGAAATTAAGTTTTTATTGCATGCAATTCGTAATAAATGGTCGTACGAGATATTTTTTTTTAAAAAACTTTTTATTAATATTGTTAAATCTTTTTTTAATTGTTTTTGATTTAATTTATATTTATTTAAAGATTTTATTAAATTATTTATATGTTCATTATACAAAATAATTTTAGGTGGTTTCCCCTTAACTCTCATTGTGGTGAATATTCCAAAAGAGCCCCAAAGATCTTTGAAATTAACTTCTTTTAAGTTTTTACGAAGATAAGATTTTTTTAATAATAGTTTTGCCATTTTCTGTTAAAAAAGATTCTGGGTGAAATTGAAAACCAAAAATGTTTTCCCTAATATTTTCAATTGCCATCGGGATTTTAGTTTTTACACATCTCATACTTATTTTAATATTTTGTGAATTGAATGGTTCCTGAAGTTTAAGAGAATGATACCTTCCAACCTTAAAAATTTTGCCTTTAGTAAAAATCTTACTATCTTTTGTTACTTTAATTTTAGATTGATAACCATGATAAATATTTTTTTGTTGTACTATTTTACCAAATTCATTGTGTAATATTTGTTGGAACCCAAGACAAATTCCAATAATTTTTTTTTGTCCCTTAAATTTTTTATAAATTTTTGAAGTTAATGGATAATCTGTTGGAGATCCAGGGCCAGGCGATAGCACAATTGTATCTGCCTTAAATAATTTTTCATAATTAATCTCAAAATAATTGTTACAAATTACATTATCAAACTCTGAAAACTGATGAACCACATTCCAAGTAAATGAATCCTGATGATCAATTATATAAATCATTTAAACAACTCTAGCAAAGATTTGGCTTTAATATAATTTTCATTAAATTCTTTTTTTGGGGCACTATCTAATACAACTCCAGAGGCAGCAGATATTTCTGAATGATTTTTATAATTTAGTATTGATCTAATAATAATATTAAATCTCATATCTTTATTAAATTTAATGTAACCAAAACTTCCTGTAAAAATATTTCTGTCATCTTTCTCTTGATTATTTAAAAGTTCAAGTGTCCTAATTTTTGGGCAACCTATAACTGAACCACCAGGCATCATAGATTTAACAATATTTTTTAAAGTTATATTCTTTTTAAGTTTTCCTCTGATTATCGTTACGTAATGAAAAAGATGTTTGTATTCCTCTACAAACTTTTCTCTTAAAATATTTACTGATCCAGGCAAACAGATTCTCGATAAATCATTTCTTTCCATATCTACAATCATATTATGTTCTTTGGTTTCCTTTAAATTATTTTTAAAAAATTTTAGGGCAGTCTTTTTATTATTTTTTTTATTTTTTTTAAGTGTTCCAGCAATTGGCTTTGTTGTAATTATTTCACCTTTTTTATCTATTAAGGTTTCAGGTGAACAGCTTACAATGGAATAATCTTTGTCTCTGATTACAAATGATTCTGGTGAAGAATTTACTTTCATTAAGCGCCAAAAAAAATTAATAGGATTAATATTTGAACGATTTCTATATTTTGTACAAATTTTAATCTGATAAGTTTCACCCTGTCTTATTTTTTTTGAGAAAGATTCAAAAATTTTCTTGTAATTTGTAAACTCGATGTTTTTTTTAAAAGGAGATAAAATCCTCGTTTTATGAAAAAACGTATTAAATTGATGATTTTTCTTAGAAGAAATTACTTTTATTTTATCTCTAATTTGAATGACTGTTTCAGGTTTGTAAAATACTCCTTTGTAAAAATTTAGTTTTTTTTGATTTTTTATTTTAATATTTAAAATATTGCATAGTATCTCATAACCAAAAAATCCAATGAACAAATCTAATTCTTTATTTTTTTTTTTAAAATTTTTGAAATTTAAAAAATTGTTAATATTATTTTTATTAAGAATAATTTTTTTTGAGAAATCTGTATAAATATTGTATCCATCTTTCATTTTATAAATTATCAATGGCTTATCTGATTGATATAGCTTTTCTAAGTAAGGATTAAAGCTAAATTTATGCTGTTTGTATTCTTTCAACTGGTTTCTCTTTTATTGGCAAGTGTATTAAACCAGCAAATATAGATAATGCAATTGCCAAATACCACGCATAATCATAAGACCCATATAAATCATAAAATAAACCACCAAGGTATGCACCAAAAAAAGATCCTACCTGATGACTTAAAAATACTAATCCATAAAGTAAACCTAAGTATCTTGTTCCAAATATATGAGCTACAATTCCACTTGTTGCAGGGACTGTAGAAAGCCATAAAAATCCAAAGCTAGCACCAAAGAATATTGAGGTTATTGTACTTGGTGGTGTAAATATAAATAGACAAATTGAAACTCCTCTTAATAAATAAATTACACTTAATATTACTTTTTTACTCATTTTTGTTGAGAGGTACCCACTTAATAAAGATCCAATTATATTAAAAAAACCAATTAGAGAAAGTATTACTGCTGCCGTCCATTCAGCTAATCCTCTATCAGCTACATATTTTGGAACATGCGTCCCAACTAATGTTATGTGGAAACCACAAACAAAAAAACCTGCAATGAGAAGTAAATAACTTTTATTTTGAAAAGCCTCTTTTAATGCTCCCATTGTATCTTGTTTAAGATCTCCATCTTGAGTTTGAATTTTACTTGGTGACCTTACAAAAATTGCAACAACAAGACCCGCAGTTAAAAAAATCATGAAAATAAATAATGTTTGCTCCCATCCGTTGGTACTTAAAGAGTATTTTGTGAATAATGGAGATAAAAAATATCCAAACGAACCTACAGCTGTCACAATACTCATTGCAATTGTTCTATTTGAAAGAGGAAAATGTTTCCCCACTATTGACATTGGGATGCTTATAGCAGTACCTCCACATCCAATTCCAATTAAAACTCCTAAACTAATTTGAAAATAAATTCCTGTATTTGGACCATTGTATAATAGATATACTCCTAAAATATAAAATAAGAATGCAAGTATTATTGCTCTGTGACCACCATATTTATCTGCAATTGCACCAAAAATTGGTCCTGATAAACCCCAACCTAACATTTGAATTCCAATAGCTAAACCAAATTCCGTATTTGAAATCCCAAGATCATTATTAAAATCAATAAAAAATAATCCAAATACTTGCCTAACACTTAATGATATCAGAACAACCAAACATGCAGCTACTAGGGTTGTTAAAGCTGTTCTAGTTTGAAAAAATTGCACAACACTTATCTAATATGTTTTAAAGATTTTTTCAAATCTATTATAAGATCTTCCAAATCTTCAAGTCCAATATGTAATCTGACAATATATTCGTTACTTTTTAATTTTAAAAATTTTCTATTTCCTTGTTCTTTTATTTCCTGATGTAAAGCAAGACTTTCAAAACCACCCCAGCTATAACCATGACCAAAATGATTCAAAGAGTTAACAAATTTATCTACTGACTTTTTATTTTTTGAAGTAATTTTTAATCCCATTAATCCTGATGAACCCGAGTAATATTTTTTCCATAATTTATAATTTTTCGTGTTTTTTTTGAAAGGGTACAAAACCTCAATATTTTTTTTTTGGGATAAAAATCGTGCTATTCTATTTGTATTTTCTTGGTGTTTATCTAGTCTAACATCTAGTGTTCTTAACCCTCTCATAATTAGATACGCATCATCAGGACTTAATCTTAAACCAGTCATATTATGTGCTTGCAAAACTCTTCTAAATACTCTTTGGCTCACTGCTAGACTTCCTCCCATAACGTCTGAATGCCCTGAATAATATTTAGTCCCAGAAACTATTGATAAATCAAATCCTAATTTAATGGGTTTTAAAAAGTAAGGGGTCCCCCATGTATTATCTATTGCTGTATAGATTTTTTTACTTTTTGCTATGGAAAGTATTTTGCCCAGATCTTGGAATTCAAAAGTATTACTTCCTGGGTTTTCTACATAAATAAGTTTAGTTTTTTTTGTTATATTTTTTTTGATAGTACTTAAATCATTTGGATTATAAAACTTTGCAAGTATTTGAAAATCTTTTAAATATTTTTCTGTTAAATTTCTAGTTGGGCTATAAACCGGATCGGCAATTATTAATTCATCCCTTGGTCTTAACATACTGAATAAAGTCAAAAAAACTGCACCAAATCCAGTAGGTGTCAAAAAAGTATGATAGGATTCTTCTAGTTTGGTTAATAACTTCTCTAATTCAAGTGTAGTTGAGGTGCCTTGCCTTCCATAATCAAAATAACCACCCCTTGGATTTTTTAAACTTTTTTTTTGTGTTTGCCTTAAGTCACTCATTGACTTGAAAACCATCGTTGATGTTCTGACCAATGGTGGATTTACTGAGCGATTTCTAAAGTCTTTTGATGTTTGTTTTAAGATAGTTTTAAATGAATTTCCCATAAATAAATTTGATATGTAACATTGACAATGCTATATCCAACAAATAAGTCAATAAAATTATAATTTGAGGTAAATATGGGATATCCAAAAAAACATAGAGGCCGAAGAAAAATGGGCTCAAAAAAAAGAAGAGCAAGAAAAAAAAATAAAAAGAAATAATCAAACCCAAAATGGATAGTATTCAAAAGGTCAAATCCATAACTTTATGGATTTTTATAGTTCCTTTCTTTGCAATCAATGCATGTCTTATATTAATCACGCAATTTCACGGGTTATTTAATCCAGAAGATATTATACATAATACAATTCCATATATTGATGGAGGAGCTTCGATAAGTAGAACTGCAAGGGTTTTTCCAACCTATTTAATATTTAAACCAGCAATGTTCTTAACTTCTTACTTATTAATTAAATATTGGATATATAATAAAAACATAATTCTTTCTTTAGATAATAACAACAAAAACGTACGAAAAATAATTTTTTTTGGTATTGGTTCAGCAATACTTTTGACTATCCATTCTATATTTTTAGGAATTAAATTTGACTACGATTTATATAAACTATTTAGAAGAGTCGTGATGCTTCTATTTATAATTTTTGAAATTGTTGCACAAGCGTATCTTGTTATTACTTTGTATAAGCTAAAAGATCAGATTATTGATAAAATTAATTTAAAATTTTTAAAACTTAAAGGACTTCTTGTAAGCTTACTTATTATAATAGCAATATTAGCAATTCCCTTAGTTAGTATGCCGGGAAATAAATTTATTAAACATGCGCTTGAATGGGATTATTTTGTAGGAGTTATAAGTTTTTATCTGCTAACTTTTTTTATGTGGAAAAAAAATACTAATTCTTAGATATCCAACCCCCACCAAGAACTTTATCTCCAAAATTATCTTTTGAGTAAAATACACATGCTTGTCCAGGGGATATGCCATATTCATCATCAAAGAGTTTTAATTGGGCATGATTATTTACTAGATTTAATTTAGATTTTATCAGCTTGCCAGTAGATCTCACCTTTACGAATATTTCATTATCAAACTCTTTTTTATCAACTAAAAGATTCAGGTC
>CACMXM010000002.1 GCA_902617645.1 uncultured Pelagibacteraceae bacterium
AAATCAAGGAGCAGTTATGGGAGATGGATTTGGTTTAGAGAGCGTTTTATGGTTTGCAAAAAATAAAGAAGATGCCTTTGAAGAGCCAACTATAAAAAGATCAAGATCTCATAATTACGTATCAAAAGAAGTTATAAATGTTAGAGAAAATGTAGGTGTGATGGAACTTGCAAATTTTTCAAAACACGAATTTGAAGGACCTGATGCTAGAAATTTTTTAAACTATATTATGGCTGGTAAAATTCCTAAACCAGGAAGAATTTCTCTTACCCCAATGCTTACTTACAGAGGAAAACTTTATGGTGACCTTACCGTGTCATGTATTGATGAAAATAAATTTATGGTTTTTGGATCTGGAGCAGCTCAAGAAATGCATAGAAGGTGGTTTGAAAGTCATTTAAATAAATTTAAAGTAAATTATAAAAATCGATCAGATGATTTTCATGGTTTAGCAATATCAGGACCTAAATCCAGAGAGGTTTTTCAAAAAATTGTAAGAGAAGATGTATCAAATAAAAATTTTAAATTTAGAGACTCTAGGAAAATGTTTGTTGGTGGAGTACCAGCAATTGTAAATCGATTATCTTTTACTGGTGAGCTGGGATATGAAATTTATACAGCGCCACATTATCAAATTAAATTGTACGAAGAATTAATGGAAGCTGGTAAAGAATTTAATATTCAACCCTTTGGTTTAAGAGCTTTAATGTCTATGCGTCTTGAAAAAAATTGGGGTGCTTGGACACTTGATTATAGACCAGACTTTACTGCAAAAGAGACAGGATTGGATGTATTCATTGACTGGGACAAAGATTTTGTAGGAAAAAATTTTGCAAAAAAAGATGAAAGCAAAAATAAACTTACACCATTAATTGTAGAAACAAATGATATTGACGTTACAAATAACGAAGCGGTATTAAAAAATGGAAAAGCTATTGGATACGTAACTTCAGGAGGTTTTGCACATTTTACAAATAAAAGTGTTGCGTTTTCATATCTTGATAGCAAAGAAATAAATTCGGAAAAAGGAATTCAAGTGGAAATAAATGGAGATTTGTTTAACTCTTCAGTAATAAAATCACCGCTTTATGATCCAACAGGACAAAAAATGAGAAGCTGATGGCACAAAAAGACGTAGGAAATAAAATACCAATTTATAAATTAAAAAAAACCGATGAGGTAATGAAGTATTATGACGATTGGGGACAAGAAAATAAATATGATAAAGACATGCTTGATTGGAACTATACTGGTCCAAAAGAAACTACTGAAACATTTATTAAATATCAAAAAAACAAGGATGCTAAAATTTATGATGCTGGATGTGGCACAGGATTAGTTGGTGTTGAATTAAAAAAATTTGGGTATCATAATTTTTATGGTGCAGATCTTTCAAAAAAACTCTTAGATTTGGTACCTGACCAACTTTACAAAAAACTTGATCAAGTAGATTTAAATAAACCTATTGAAGAAGAAAACGACTCCTTCGATGCTGTGATGTGTGTTGGGACTTTTACATTTGGACACGTTAAACCTCCTGCTTTAGACGAATTTATAAGAATTACTAAAAATAAAGGACATATATGTTTTACAATAAACGAAGGAATACACGAAGAGTATGGCTTTGATAAAAAAATTGAACAATTAAACAATGAAAATAAATGGAAAGAAATCGAATTTTTTAAATCTGACTATATTGCAAGCAAAGATGTAAATGCTTGGCTTGGGTTATATGAAGTGATAAAATAAGTTATGTCTGAAATTTATAATATTATAGACAAAAAAAAACTAGATGTTGTAAATAACTCTATTGAAAAAGCTCATGGATTACCAAACGAATGCTACACGAGCAAAGATTATACTTTAATTGAGAGAAAAAAATTATTTGAAGATAAATGGATTGTAGCAGGAGTTGCAAGCTCTATACCTGAAATTGGAGATGTAAAACCAATAGATATTCTTGGAATGCCAATTTTAATTTTAAGAAACAAACAGAATGAAATTAAAGTTTTCCACAATGTTTGTAGTCATAGAGGAGTAAAACTGGTTTCTAAAAGTGGAAAAATTAATAGCCTTATTCGATGCCCATATCATTCTTGGTCATATAGTCTCGATGGAGAACTAATAGCAACACCTCACATTGGTGGTATGAATAAACATTCTGTAGAAGGTTTTGATAAATCAAAAAGTAATCTAAAAGAAATCAGATCTTATATTTGGTTAGATTTAATAATGATAAACATTAATCAAAATGAAATGTCTTTTGAAGAATATATAAAACCCTTAAGCGATAGATGGGAAAAATTTTGGCCAATAAAAGACAGAGAATTAATTCATCATTCAAATGATTTTGGATATTTCAAATTAAATGCAAAATGCAATTGGAAATTTGCAATTGAAAACTATTGTGAAAGTTATCATTTACCATGGGTCCATCCAGGATTAAATTCCTACTCAAAAATAGAGGACCATTATCATATTCAAGGTTTACCTAATCGCTTTGCTGGTCAAGGGACGGTTGTTTATAATCCTCAATTTAAAGGAAAAGAAAAACTTCCAAGTTTTCCAAACTGGCCAAAGGATAAAGAAAATATCGCAGAGTATGTTGCATTGTTTCCAAATGTTATGCTTGGAATTCATAAAGATCATTACTATGCTTATTGGATTGAACCAATTAGTCATGAGTTTACTCTTGAACATATGGAGTTATATTATGTTGGTGAACAAGCAGCTCAAGCTAATAAATTTAAATCATTACGAAAACAAAATCATAAACAATGGGAAGACATTCAAAAAGAAGATGTTGATATAATACAGGGTATGCAAACTGGCAGAAACTCTCCATCATATAATGGAGGAAACTTTTCACCTGTAATGGATAATCCAACTCATCATTTTCATAAATGGGTAGCACAAAATTTAATTTAAAATGAAATTTAGTAGAAAAATTGCACCGGAAATTAAAACATCACCAAAATTTTTAACAAAAAAAAGATTAAAAGAGGATGAGATAAATTTTGAAAAATTAAGATCATATAGACTTGATAGAGTTAGAAAAGAATTAGAAAAAAATAATCTCGAGGCATGCATACTCTTTGATCCAGTCAATGTTAGATACGCCTTAGACACAGTAAATATGAGTGTTTACAATATGCACAATCTAACAAGATATTGTTTTGTGCCTGTTAATGGACCAACAATTTTATATGAGTACTTTAATTGTGAAATTTTATCAAAGCACTTAAATTTAATCGATGAAATTAGGCCAGCCATAACTTGGGATTATTTTAGTAATGGAGATCAAGCAAATGCTCAACTCAAAAAATGGATTAATGAAATTAAAGACTTATCAAATAAATATTTTAAAACTAAAAAAATTGCAATTGATGTATTAAATGGTCCAGCTGTATCTGAACTTAATAAACAAGGTATTGAAGTTGTTGATGCAAAATTAATACTAGAGCAAGCAAGAGTAATCAAATCTCCTGAGGAATTAAAATGCATGCAAGCCGCGATAGAAGTTGCAGAGATTGGTGTTGCAAAAATGCGTGAGGAATTAAAACCTGGTATGACTGAGGATGAACTTTGGTCTATTCTTCACAAAACAAATATCGAGCATGGAGGTGAATGGATTGAGTGTAGAATATTATCCTCGGGTGAAAGAACAAATCCGTGGATGCAAGAGAGTAGTAACAAAGTAATGCAAACTGGAGAAATTGTTGCTTTTGATACCGATATGGTTGGTCCATATGGATATTGTGCAGACATTTCAAGATCTTATGTCGTGGGACATAAATTCAATGATGAACAAAAAAAATTATATTCAATGGCAGTAGAACAAATAGATCATAATGCAAGATTAATTAAACCTGGAATGACTTTTAAAGAATTTATTGAAAAGTCATGGTTATTACCTGAGGAATATTATGGTAATCGTTACTCATGTATGGTTCACGGTATCGGTCTTTGTGATGAGTGGCCACAAATTAAATATCCAACAGATGGTGGAGAACAAGGTGGAAGTTTTGAACAAAATATGACTTTAACTGTTGAAAGCTACATAGGTAAAGTAGGTGGCAAAGAAGGAGTAAAATTAGAACAACAATACTTAGTTGGACAAAATGGACTTGAGCTAATGTCTCACCATCCTTTAGAAAAAATATAATGAAAATCATTTTAATTATGGGTTTACCTGGCGCAGGTAAAACAACTCTAGCAGATGAACTTGCACCAATGGTAAATGCAAAAAGATTAAATGCTGATGAAGTTAGAAAAGCTGCAAATGATTGGGATTTTTCTGCAGAGGGTAGAAAAAGACAAGCAAAGAGAATGGCAGATCTTGCCCTGAAACTTAAAGCAGAAGGAAGTTATGTTGTTGCTGATTTTATTTGCCCAACACCGGAAGCAAGAAAATTATTTCCAGCTGATTATGTTGTTTGGGTGGATACTATAAAAGAGGGTAGATTCGATGATACAAATAAAATGTTTGTAAAACCTGACAAATTTGACTTCCATGTAACCTCTCAGGATGCCAAAAATTGGGCACCTAAGATATATGAAGATTTAAAAAAATAGATTAAAAATACCTTTAATTTTTATGAATAAAATTTTCAAATTGAAAATAATTACTTTAATTATTCTTATTTTGCAAAGTTCAATTGCTTTTGCGGCAATTTCATTCGTTGATGATATTGATGTTCCTGCAAATGGTTCCAATGGTCAGAATATTCCTCATGGTGTAGCTTTTAATTCTGATGGTACAAAAATGTATATTATTGGTGCATCTGCGAACAGAGTAATTCAGTTTACATTAAGCACACCTTTTGATATTTCAGAAGCTACTCTTTTGGCAGGAAGCGTTTGTACCGAAGGAATCGCGGGTGATGGATTAAAAATAACATTTAACTCAGATGGAACGAAATTTTTTTTAGTTGATGATGGTACTCAGGATGTGGAAATATTAACTTTAACTACTGCTTACGATATTTCAACTTGTAGTAATACCGGTAGTAAAGATTTTGGCACTACCAATCTGAGAGATTTAAAATTTAGTAATGATGGAAAAAAAGTTTTTTTATATGATGAAGGTGGAACTCATTCTATTAAACAATATTCACTTTCAAGCGCATTTGATATATCAAACCCTACTTTAGTTACAACATATACTGGCACAAGTAGTAAAACTTTAAAACAACTTACGGGTAATGAGAATAAAGTAAATGGCTTAGCATTTAGTTCTGATGGATCTAAAATGTTTGTAACAAATGATACAAAAATAACTGAATTTACTTTGTCTAATCCTTTTGATTTATCAAATGTGACTTCAGAAGGTAGAGAAAATATATCAGATGAAATTGTCAAGATATCTGGAATAGCTTTTAATAATGATGGTTCAAAAATGTTTATAGTAGATTTTAACACAAATAAAACATCTGACGTTCATGAATATAATTTAACTTGTGGTTTTGGAGTAAAAAAATGTATTGATCCAACAGCAAATAAAGATGATGTAGCTTCTATTGAAAGTCAATCTGAAGCTACCAAAAAAATCATACAGCATACAACATTCCCAGTGATTAACCGCATGGAATGGTTAAGACGAAATAGCGGAAGAGTTAATTTAACTAATCAAAACATTAAGATTCGGTTTAATAATGCAATTTTGAATTCCTTAACAGATACTTTAGTTCCAATTTATTTTTCCAATGATGGTAATAGTGGGTTGGATTATCAAAATGCAAGCTGGTCTTTTTGGAGCGAAGGAACTATCAGCATCGGAAGTACGGGTGACACTAGTCAATCCTCATCAAAAAGTATTAACACTTCTGCCATTACTCTTGGAGCAGATAAAAAAGGTCAGGATAATATAATAAGAGGTATTGCTTTAAGATTTGGTGCTGATGATGTTGATGTTGGTGACCTTGGAAGTGCTTTAGATATGAATTCTTTTAGTTTAACTTTTTATGAAACAAAGCCAAAAGGAGAACAAAGATTTACAGATCATTTATTAGGCATGAGTTTTATAAATTCAAATTTAATAAATAACAGTGGGTCTCAATCAACAAATGGTGACAGATACGGCGAACAATTATACGGATCCTTTAGCTTGAGAGATACGTTTTCAAAAAATCGATTAAATTTTACTCCTAAATTAAAAATTAATTATGGAATAACACATTTAGGCGCATATAAAGAAACAGGATCTGAAGGATTAAATTTAGAATATAAAGATCAATATATAGGTAATTTTACATCATCTGTAGGAACAAGTTTAGATAATACTTACGATTTTGAAGTTGGATCCTTTATTCCGTATTTTGATTTTGAATATTATGCCGATATGAGTCCAGCCTCAAAACAGACATTCTCTTACGTTTCTAATGGTGAGGAATTTACTTTGAAAGGCATAGAAAACTCTACTCACAATTTTATAGGTGGTATTGGATTTGATTTTGTGTCGGAGACTGGTTTAACTTTTATGACTAAATACACCAGGGATCAGGCTCAAAATAGTAAGAATGATAGCTTTAATATTGCTTTAGATTACAGAGGTTCTCAAAGGTCTTCTTATGCAATGTCCATTCAAGATACATCTGCTAAGTTTTCACATGATAAAGAACTAAATAATTTTAAAATTAACATAGATAGTCACTATGATTTTTTAAAAAACGACCCAGATTATGGGCTTTATTTAAAAATTTCGAATATAAATTAAATTTAATATAAATAGTAAAATAAGTACGCAAGAATTAACAAGTTTTTCTGTAAATTTCGCATATAAATTTACCTTTTAATCTGCTGTAGATTTTGGATATAAAATGTTTTTATGAAGTTTTTGAGAACAATTGTATTGTCATTAATTTTTTTATTCCCGATTTCTAATTCATTTGGTGCTATGACTTTTAACCAAAAAGCTGAAGTTCATGATTATGATACTACTGGAACAACTGGTCTTATAGCTGGTATTGAATTTAATAACCATGGAACAAAAATGTTTATAAGTTACGCTAATAAATTTAGTGGTTCATCTACTCATTTTATAAATGAGTATAATTTAACTATTCCCTATGATGTTTCATCTAAAGTCTACGCAGGTGATGGCGAAAGATGTGTATTAACTGGAACCGACGGATTTACAATATATGACTTAGAATTTAGTAGTGATGGAATGAGATTATTTGTTGTCTCTAGACGTATGGCAGCTGGGGATCAAGACGGAGATAAGGTTTATGGATTTGATTTAACTTCACCTTATGATATTTCGACTTGTTCACTAGCTTCAGAAACCGAAAATTTAGATAATGCAGTATTCACAATTGGTAGTAACGCTGGAGATTTTGGTTATACCCGAAATGCGTCAGATGTATTAAATAATTTAGCAAATCACAGACTACAGGGTGTTGAGATAAATAATGATGGTACCAAATTATTTTTAATTTTTATGGATACTGAAAGTGATACCGTTAATGGCAGGCTATATGAATTCAACCTCTCCACTCCATATGATGTATCAACATTATCAATCATTACTTCTGCTGGAATTGCGTTAGGAACTGAAACTCAAACTGGTGTAACTAATCCAGCAGGGATGAGATTTAGTCCTAATGGAAAAAGATTAATTATAACAAGTCATGCTCATGGCGGAATAAAAAGAGTTATGCAAATTAGTCTTTCAAAAGGTTTTGATACATCCTCATTCACAATTGATGGTAGTAGAATTCTTGGTGGAGCCGGTCTTGAAATGTCTGAAACAAACACACAAACAAGAGGGGCTGCATTTAGTGGGGCCGGACTTAAAGTATATATAGGAAGTGATAGAGATCAAAATAATGATGAAGTTTATGAATATGATTTAGTATGTCCATTTAATATTATTGACGGAGTAGAATGTGAAGCTATGACAGAGGGTGATCGAACTGGTATGGCAGAGGCACAAATGGAACTTGCTAGAAGAACGATTGACCATTCAACAAATTCAGCTTTAAACAGATTAAAATGGATAAGAAGAAACAAAGATAAACAAGATTTAACAAATTTACAGATTGATATCAACTTCTCAAATCAAATGCTAGCTTCTCTTACAGAAGCAGTAAAGACATCGGCCATTAAAAAAAATAAACCCTTTAAAGATAAAAATGTATTTTATTGGAGCGAGGGAAGTATTTCAGTTGGAAAAGTGGGAGACACCAATGTTTCAACTTCAAAAGAAATTAATGCAAACTCTTTAACAATTGGTGCAGACAAATTTACCGACAATAATGGTATTATTGGATGGGCTCTTCGATATGGAAACGATCATACTAAAGTAGGTTACAATGGTAGCAACATGAATGCAGACACTTTCAACCTTACACTGTACAACACCAGACCCTCATCTATTGACAATAAATATATTGATACAATCTTTGGAATTGGAAAACTTAATTTGGATATCCTAAATTTAATTGATGGTGAAAATTTAGTTGCCAAAAGATCTGGAAGACAAATGTATGGAACAGTTAAGCTTAAAGATGAAATTATTAAAAATACATTAACAATAATTCCATCTGCTCAAATTGATTTTGGTCACACAATATTTGATTCTTATAAAGAAACTGGAACGACTGCAATGAGCTTTAAGAAACAACATGTAAAATCTAGAAACATCAGAGCAGCTATTGCGGCGGTAGATAAATTAGAAAACGAAAAATTTTCAATTAAAAGACATGGAAAATTAGAATATCAAGCGAATTTGAAACGTTCTTCAAATATTAAATATACATATAAAGACGATTCTTCAAAATCATTTCAAACGAAACTACACTCAGGTTCTTTGCATAATATTAATGGAGAGATTGGTATAGATATAATTTTTCCAGAAAATTATAGTATTTTTATAATCTACGAAAGAAAACAGGCACTTGATCAAGGTGGTTTACATTATGGGTATGGCACGGGATATACAGACAACCTTTATATAGCTTTAGGTTATTTACCAGGCAAAGATACTGAGTATGCGCTAAAATTAAATAGTACTGATAATTTAATGACACAACTTGAGATTAAAAAAGATATAAAAGGATTTGATTTATTGTTTAACCTTAACGATGATTTAACAAATCTAGGTGATGCAAGAGAAGCTTATATTGAACTAAATAAAGTCTTTTAATTTCAATAATTAAGATTAAACTAATCATTGAGGAGTACCGATGAGTTATAAGTGGGATAACAAAAAACCAACTGCACAAATGCTAGGAAGATGGCAACCATTTCACGACGGCCACTATGCTTTATTCAAAGAAATAATTAAAAAAACTGGACAGGTTTGTATTCAAATTAGAGATGTGCAGGGAGTAGATGATAATCCATTTGATTTTGAAACAGTTAAAAAAAAAATAGAGGAGAGATTAAACCCTGAATTTGAAGGAAGATTTAAAGTGATATTAGTACCAAATATAACTAATATTTGTTACGGCAGAGGAGTAGGATATAAAATTGAGGAAATAGTGTTGTCCGAGGAAATACAAAAAATATCTGCAACAAAAATTAGAGCTAAAATGCGAGAAGATGGAGATTTAAAGTGAAAGAAAGACTTAAATCAATTGTAGATTTAGAAAAATATCCAATTCACGACTTAAACTCACCAATAATAAAAAAATTAGTTGAAAAATGTAAAAAAGAGTTAGACGAAGATAGTTGTTCAACAATTCCAAATTTTATCCTGCCAAAGTCACTTGCAATAATGAATACAGAGTTAGAGAAACAACTTGATGAAGTTTATATGTCTAAAGAAAAAATTAATCCTTATTTATATGCCAAAGACGATCCAGAGTTACCAAAAGATCACCCTAAAAGAACATTTATGAATAGATTTAATGGATATTTGAATTCGGATTGTTTTTTAAAAGGTTCCGAAATGAAATTTTTGTACGAAACTGAAGAACTTTTGAAATTTGTTTCATTATGTTTAGGAGTTTCACCAATATATAGATGGGCAGATCCTTTGGCATGTCATGCATATAATGTTATGAAGCCAGAGGGAATTTTGCCTTGGCATTTTGATAGTTGTGAATTTACATTAAGTTTAATGATTCAAAAATCTGAGAAAGGTGGAATATTTGAATACTGTCCGAATATTAGAGAACCTGGTAATGAAAATTTTGATGAAGTTAAAAAAGTTTTAAACGGAGATAGATCAAGAGTTAGACAATTAAAATTAGAGCCAGGAGATTTGCAAATATTTAAAGGAAGATTCACATTGCATAGAGTAACTAAAGTAGAAGGAAACAAATCTAGATATATGTGTATTCCTGCTTATGTTCTTGATCCTTGGAGAGTAAATACACCAGAGCATTCAAAAGCAATTTATGGAAAAGTTCTACCTATACATTTAGAAAGAAATGTTGCTCGATCAGATGGTTTAACAGATTAAATGATAAAAAAGGTTGCCGTAATAGGTACTGGAGTTATAGGTACTGGTTGGATTATTAGATGTTTGGCTCATAATTTTAAGGTTGTAGCCTATGACAAAGACCCTCGGTTAAAAAAAAAAATAATAGAAGAGATAAGAAGAGCATCACCGTTTGTAAAAAAACTCTTTAACAAAAAAAAAATCAATCTTAAAAATTTTCAATATGTAACTTCTTTAGAAATAGTACTTAAAGATGCAGACTTTATTCAAGAAAACGCTACAGAAAATTACAAAATTAAAATTAAATTAATGAATCTTATCGGAAAGTACGCAAAAAATAGTGCAATTATTTCATCTAGTTCTTCTGGTCTACTTCCTACAAAAATTTATTCAAAATGCAGAAATCCTGCAAGAACTATGATTGGACATCCATTTAATCCAGTTTACTTATGTCCCGGAGTTGAGGTTGTTGCCGGTAAAAAAACTAAAACGAAATTTTTAAATAAAGCTAAGAAATTTTATAAATCTATTTCTATGAATCCAATTATTGTTAAAAAGGAATTACCCGGATATTTAGCGGATAGATTACAAGAAGCGTTATGGAGGGAAGGTTTGCATATTATTAATGAAGGTTATGCAACTACTAAAGATTTAGATAGAGCTATAGAGGATGGACCAGGACTTAGATGGTCTTTGATGGGAACATTTTTAACTTTTCACTTAGCAGGTGGCAAACTCGGAATGAAACATATGTTAGAACAATTTGGACCAGCATTAAAATTACCATGGACAAAATTAAAAGCTCCGAAACTTTCAAAAAAATTATCTAGTAGAGTTATCAGTGGTACAAAATCACAAGCAAAAGGTAAGTCTGTGGCAATGATCTCCAGTATCCGAGATGAATATCTAGTTAATCTTCAAAAGCTTAGAAAGAAATATGAAGACAAATTAAGGAAATGATTGTACTTAAATATCATGACCGTATTAGTAAAAAATCTTGGAAATGGAATTAAGAATGTAAAAATTAATGACCCAAAGTCATATAATTCATTAACTTTTGCAACTCTAAACCTACTTTTAAAAACCTTTCAGAAAATGGACAAAGATAATTCGACAAGAGTAATTATCTTAGAAGGAGTTGGTAAAGGCTTTAGCGCAGGTCATAACCTTAAAGAAGTAAGAGGACTTAAAAAAAGATCAAAATATTTAAAACTATTTAACCTTTGTTCAAAGTTAATGATCCAAATTGTAGAAGGACGTAAACCTGTAATTGCCAAAGTTCATGGCGCTGCTTATGCGGCTGGATGTCAATTAGTTGCAAGTTGTGACTTAGCTTATAGTACTAATGATGCAATCTTTGCAACGCCGGGTGTTAATATTGGATTGTTTTGTAGCACACCTATGGTTGCAGTAAGTAGAAAAGTTACAAGAAAAAGAATGATGAAAATGCTTCTTACAGGAGAACCGATTAAAGCAAACTATGCTAAAGAAGTTGGCTTAATAAATGATCATTTTTCAAAAAAGAATTTAAACAAAGAAGTTATGAAAATTGCTAAAACAATTTCTTCAAAATCAAATTTAACAATTAAAATTGGAAAACAAGCTTTCTATAAACAGTTAGAAATGCCATTAAAAAAAGCTTATGATTTCACAGCAAAAATGATGACGCTTAACATGATGTCAATTGATGCTAAAGAAGGTATTCAGGCATTTTTAGAAAAAAGAAAACCTAAATGGAAAAATAGATAATGACCGACGATCAGATTAAAAATATTTTAGAAAAGTCAAAAACAATCGCAATGATTGGTATTAGCTCTGAAAAAAAAGGTGAAGATCCAAAAAATTTAAAAAGAAAACCTGCAAATGTAGTGATGAAATATATGCAAGACTTTGGTTATAAAGTGTATCCAATCAATCCTTTTGCAGAAGGTGAAATAGTCAATAATGAAAAAGTATTAGCTGACTTAAAAAATGTTCCAGAAAAAATTGATATTGTTGACGTATTCAGGCCTTCAAAAGAAACACCAGGCATTGCACAACAAGCTAAAGAAATCGGATCAAAAGTTTTATGGTTGCAATATGGAATTCATAGTGACGAAGCAAAAGCAATTGCTGAAAGTTCGAATATGGAGTTTATATCTAATAGATGTATTAAGCAGGAATACCAAAAGATTTTCCAAAAATCTAATCCTGTTTTTCCAGCACTGAAAAATTAGTGAAAAAGTTTTTATTGATAAGTTTTATTTTTTTTTTAGCAACAAATGTTGTTAAATCTGAAATATCAAAAGCTTATTTTGCAGGAGGATGTTTTTGGTGTATGGAAGAGGTTTTTGAAAAGACAGAAGGAGTGATTGAAGTAATATCAGGATACTCAGGTGGAACCTCAAAAAATCCTACTTATAAAGAAGTTACATATGGTGATACAGGACATTTCGAGGTTGTTGAAGTTGTTTATAATAAATCAAAAATAAATTTTGAAAATCTAGCAAATATTTTTTGGAAAAATATCGATCCTTTCGACAAAGCAGGTCAGTTTTGTGATAAAGGATACAGTTATAGGTCTGTTGCGTTTTATACAAATAATGATGAAAAGAAACTTATAGATGATGATATTCAAGAAATTGAGAAAAAATTTAATCAAAAAGTAGTTACATATGTAAGGAAATTTGAAATATTTTATAAAGCAGAGGAACATCATCAAGATTATTATAAAGAGAAATTTTTAAATTATTTGCTATATAAAGAGGGATGTGGAAGACAAAGAAAATTAGATAATATTTGGCAATGAAAAATATTTTTTTAGTATATGGACATTATAATGATAATTCATTTAATGCAGCGATAAGAGAAACCTTTTTAGAAGAAGCAAAACAAAAAGGATTTTCTGTTGATTGTGTAGATCTATACAAAGAAAAATTCGATCCAGTATTTGCTGGTGAAAAACCAGATGATACAGTCCTAGATCACCAAAAACGAATTGAAAAATCAAATATAATTGTTTTGATTGCACCTATTTGGAATTTTAGAATGCCTGCAATTGTTGAGGGATGGATAGACAAAGTTTTATCTCCACCTTGGGCATTTAGATTTAAAAAAATTATTGGTAATTATGGTTATCCTATTGGAAACTTAAAAGGAAAAAGAGCAGTAGTATTTTGTACCTATGGATCACCTCAATTTGCAATTAGAACTTTTTTTTTAAATATGCCAACTAAAAGATTAAGACGAGGTGTATTTAACATATGTGGGATAACTAATGTAATATATAAAAGGTATTTTGCAGTTCCTTTTGTTTCTGATCAAAAGAGGAAAAAATTTTTAGAAGATGTTAGAAAAACTGTAAGAAGTTTATAATTAATCTATCTTGCGTATTCGACAAATTTCTTAAGAGATTTATTTATAAAACTTTCATAAGAAATAGATTGTTTTTTTGATTTTATTCCATTTAAAAATGATTTAGACATTTTAAAATCGTAAGAGGGCTCAAAAAAGAAAGGTACCGAAATTCTTTCTGATTTATTCCAAAGAACTCTATGATTTGTAGCCTTAAACTTTCCTTTACTTAGATATTCTAATGCTCTTCCAGTATTAACAACTAGAGCATTTTTATTAAAAGGTACATCATACCATTTCTTGTTTTTTCTATTTTGAACTTGTAGTCCTCCTACTTTATCTTGATATAAAACTGTAAATATCCCGCTATCCACATGTGTTTCACAACCCAATGCAACACCGTCTTGTTTAGAGATTTCCACAGGTTTACTTTGAATTGGATAAAAATTAAATCTTAAAGTACTCAGTGTTTTAAATCTTGAAAAAGCTTTACCGGATAATAAAGGATCTTTCTTATATAGTTTGATAATACTTTTGAAAAGTAATTCGCTTAATAAATAAATATCATCATAATAGTTTGATAAATGATTTATTGAATTTTTTTGGAAACATTTTTCCAAATCTAAGTATTCTATATATTGATTTTTAATTTTCTGTGAAAAATTTTCTGATACTCTTAAGTCTCCAATATCCAAACCTTCTTTTCCATTTACGTCACTTGGAAAGTAGCCTCTATAAAAGTTTTTATTTTTTTTATTCCATTTATTTGGAGAAAGTTTAATTTTTTCTTTTTTATTAAGTTTAAAAAATTTTTCTCCAATTTTTACAATTTTTTTAATTTTTTTATGATCAATGCCATGACCAATAACTTGAAAAAAACCAACCTCAACACAAGCTTTCTCAATCTTTTTAATGATCTTCAGCGATTCTTTGGAACTCAGATCTTTGTTAACTAATGATGAAATATTTATAGTTGGTATATAGTTTTGTTTCATTATCTGTTTGGTGTATCTGTTGCTATCATCTGACCTCTTACTTTTTCTCTAAAGTAAATATAGAACCCAGCCGCAATAATGATTGCTGCACCTAAAAAAGTTCTAGGCACTGGAACAGTTTCAAAAAGAATATAACCAGCTAGCATAGCCCAAACAATATATGAGTATTCAAACAATGATACAATTGATGGAGACGCAATACTATAAGCCGAGAAAACACAAAAGAATGATATAGACGCAACAATCCCCATAACAAGAACGTATGGCCATGAAGCTGAAGGATTAGTAAACCACTCTCTTACAATAAATTGCATTGTTGGA
Source organism: uncultured Pelagibacteraceae bacterium (assembly GCA_902617645.1). Classification (GTDB taxonomy): domain Bacteria; phylum Pseudomonadota; class Alphaproteobacteria; order Pelagibacterales; family Pelagibacteraceae; genus Pelagibacter. The sequence goes on from CACMXM010000002.1 coordinate 15,040, forward strand.
TCTGTAAAAGTATTAAATTTTCCATCCCCAGTTATTAAAAATATCATCAAACCTGCAAAGGTTGCAAAAATATAAAGCCAAGTCATCTGAGTATAAATACTATCTTTGTCAGATGTATATTTTGTTATTGTCATTGAACATGAATAGCAAATAGCACAAGCAACTGGTGCTAATTTAAAATAATCAAAGTCTTCCCAGTTTGGGTCTAAAACTATTATTACACCAATAAATCCAACTACAATCGCAGACCATCTTCTAATACCAATTTGCTCTTTTAGAAAAAATTTAGCAAACATTGACATAAAAAAAGGACAGGAGAAGAAAAGTGCACTCGTCATTGCAAGTGTCATAAAAGTTAAAGATATATAAAAAAAACTAAATCCAAAAAAGAAACAGATTACTCTTAAAAGAGTTAAAAAAGGGTAGTGTGTTTTTAAAGTAATATGTTTTTTTGTTATTATTACAAATGCCAAAAGTATAGTCGCTTGGATTAGTGTTCTACCAAGGTATAATTCAAATAAAGCAATATCTTCAAAAATAAATTTAATAAGTGAGTCCTGAATGGAAAAAAAGGCCATACCAGTCATTATAAAAAAAATACCTTTTGTATTATTATTTGCTTCCATGTTCTGTACCTATAACAAAAAACTTATCTTTTTAATTTGAAAAGAATGAAACTATTTTTTTAGTTTATTCGAGAATATTAGATTTTCGCTCTTGAAGGAATGTTTATTTTCACTGATGAATTTTGCCATAAGGTCTACTTTTTCTTTTTCAAATTCAGCAACTTTTCTCTCTTTTAAATCAACGTAAAGGGCTAAAACTTCAATTGTTGATGCTAAATATTTTTTTTCTTTATGTACCATTTCAAACTTATACTGTATTCTTTTTTTATCGTGGTCAAAGTGTATAAGGTTTAATTCAACTTCATCTCCCTCAATCAATTCTTGGTTGTAAGTAATATGTGACTCAACTACCATTGTACTTTTATTAGTTTCTAAAGCAGATTTTTCACCCATATCAAGTTTTGTCATTAAAGTTTCCGCTGCATTTTGATCAAAAATTAAAATGTAATAAGCCACATTCATGTGGCCATTATAGTCAGTCCACTCTTTTTTAATTTTTGCTGTCGAAATTTTTATTGTCATTAAATAATTATTACCTCAAAATTAATTACAGATCTAATGTAATCTAATAGCATCTCCATCAACACCGATTACTTGTCCAGATACTCTTGCTGCATCATCAGAAATCAAAAAGCCACACATTTTCCCAATATCACTTTCGTAAATCCAACAATTCATGGATGCCATTGATATAAATTCTTTTTCGATAGATTTTTTTGAAATTTTTAAAAGTTTTGCTTTATCTTTTGCAACTCTAATCATTCTATCACCTTTTATTGTTCCTGGGCATAATGCATTCACACGTATTTTAAATTTACCAAGCTCCATAGACAAAGTTTTTGTCATTCCTACAATTGCCCATTTACTTGCAGCATAAGGCGACCTTAAAGGGAAACCCATTATTCCAGCGCCTGATGAAATATTTATAATTGATCCACCCTTATTTTTTTTTAACATTGGTATTGCTAGTCTAGTGAAATAATAATGACTAAATACATTTACTTTCATTGTATTTTTCCAATCGTCTGTTGATATATTCTCTAATGTTGCAGTTGGACCTGCTATACCAACGTTATTAATCAGGCAATCAATTTTGGATGTCTTTTTCTTTATTTTTTCAAATAATTCATTTACTTGATACTCGTCTGAAGCATCACAATTAAAAACGAAGAGTTTTTTATTTATTTTTGAATTTTTTTTTAATTTATTGATATATTTTTCATTTATATCACTTACGAATACTGTTGCACCTCTATCTAAACAAACTTTAACTGTGGCTAACCCAATTCCAGATGCTCCAGCGGATATTATGATTTTTTTATTTTTTAATGTTTGATTTGCCATAATAAAAAAAGGCCCTTTTGTAAAAAAGGGCCTTTGATTTTAATTATTTAAAAAGTATTATTTTAACCAAGGCTTCCATTTATCTGGATTGTTGTCTAACCACTCTTTAACAACTTCTTTTACAGGTCTTTTCTTAATATCAACTTCAACTAACATTTTAGCTTGATCAATATTTTGTAAAGACATGTTTTCGAAGAATTTTTTAGCATCAGCATGTTCAGCTTTTGCAAAAGTAGCAGGATTACCATAATTCATTGTATAATCCTTAGCCCAACCAGTTGCTGGCCAACCTTTTGTTCCACAGTCTTTCCAGTTGTTTGCTTCAGTAAATGTATCTGGGTCGCAAACTTTGTGGTCTGGCAGTTGAACTCCTACCATCTCATACTCACCAAAAAACCAATGTGGTGACCATAGGTATAATAAGAAAGGTTCTTTTCTCATATAAGCTGCTTTTGCTTCTGCAATAGCTGCCGCTTCTGTACCAAGTTCATCAGCTTGGAAATCAATTCCTAAAAGATCAAGTCTTTTTTGGTCATGACAATTCCAACCAGCTACCGGACAACCAATAAGTCTACCTTTGCTTCCAGTTTCAATAGTTGCAAATTTTGCTTTATGTTTATTTAGGTCTTTCCAAGTTTTAATACCTAGTTCATCAGCTGCATATTTTGGTATCCAGTAGTCTGACATACCAATTATTCCTGCTGTTCCAAGTAAATCTACGCTTCCGTCTCCGCTATAAGATCCTACGACTTTACCCTCGTAAATTAGATCTTCATTTAACATTACAGAGTCCGCTTCAGCATAACTTGGCCAACTTTCACAAGCAAAATCGAGTTCGCCTGCTGCAATTGCTTCCCATAAACCAGTCCCTGATGGAAATACCGTTTGCTTTATTTTATATCCATATTCTCTTTCAAGAATTGCTACAGCAACTTCACAAGTGATAATACCACCAGTCCAGTCAGCAATAGCTGCGTGTAGTCTTTTAGCATGAGCTTGCCCTAAACTACCCACTAATAGCACCAATGATAAAAATAGTGCTGATATTGTTTTTGATAATTTCATTATTTTCCCTCCAATGAATTAATTAAAAACTCATTTTAGTTCAAAAGTTACATAAATGTAAACCCCTCGAAAAAACGCACTAATTACTTGCAATATATATAGTAAATCTAAAGACCCAATGCTTCTCTTTGTTTTCTTGTCCAAGCCAAAGTAATTCTGTCTATTATTATAGCTAAAAGAACAATACCGATTCCTGCTGCTAGACCTCTGCCAGTATCAGATCTGGCTAATCCATTAAATACCTCTAACCCAAGGCCCTTACCACCAATTAATGGTGTAACTATTTGCATTGCAAAGGCCATTATTACTGTTTGGTTAAAGCCTATCACTAAACTTGGAACCGCTAAAGGAAACTTTATTTTTTTTAAAGTTTGAATTAACGTTCCACCAAACGATCTTGATACTTCTGAATAAGTTCCTGATACTTGTGTTAAACCCAAACAAGTTAATCTTACTATAGGTGGTATCGAGTAAATAACAGTAGCTAAAACAGCAGAAACAATTCCACCACCAAAAAACATTAGAACTGGTATTAGATAACAGAAATAAGGAAGAGTTTGCATTGCATCTAATACAACGTTTTGAATATTTCTAAATCTTTCACTATATGATGCTATTATTCCTAAAGGTACTCCAACAACAAAACATAAAGCAACTGAAACTAAAACAGATGATAGAGTAATCATTGATTGAGACCAGATCCCACAGGCACCAATAAAAAGCAACAATATAGCAGTTATGATTGCAAATCTTACTCCAACGGTAATGTAGCCCAAGGCAACAAATACAGCCATAGTGTACCACCAAGGTATGTGAGTTAAGAAAACATCTAATGGACGCAATAAATTAAGATAGACAAAAGCCCTTAAACTTTTTGTAAAAGCAATAAAACCTGGATTTACTGTTAAACTTTCCACAGCATTTGTAATTGGTTGTCTTATAGATAGTTTCCATTCTTCAGGAAAAGAACCAAAGCTAATTAAATATGTATCGATTAAACTAATTAGAAAAAAAACTATAAATGACGGTATTATATAATATCGTTTACTTATAAATTCTTTAATATCATTTGCAGTTCTTTTATTAAATATTGAAATTAAAAACTGAAAAAAATAGGCAATTAAACTAGTAACAAATAAACAGACATATTTAATTACATCATGAGAAATTTTTATAGGTTGTTCTATAATTCTTGCTAAAGAATATTTAGCCCAACTTTGTGGTAAAAAATAAAATTTCTGCACATCATCTGGAATTCTTTCTTCAGTTTTACTGAATGACATGCTGAACCTATCAAACATTATTGCCATAAACAAAATACAAAGCCCACCTTCCATAGCCCATCCAACATCGAGCCTTCTAATAGCCTGCCAAACCTGTCCACCAATACCTTCAGCTCCAATGAAACATGCAAGAACAACGAGGGCCAGAGCCATCATAATTACCTGATTGATACCCATCATGATACTAGGTAATGACAAAGGAATTTTTATCTTAAATAAAAGTTGTAATTTATTTGAACCAAATGCAGTCGCGCTTTCTATGGTTTGAGCTGGAACTTGTCGTATTCCTGAATTTGTTAATCTTATAATTGGAGGCATTCCATAAATCATAGTTGCTAGAATTGCTGGTGCACCACCGATACCAAAAAAAAATAAAGCTGGAAATAAATATACAAAAGCTGGCATCACCTGCATGGTATCTAAAACTGGTTTCATAAAATTTTCAAACCGGTCACTTTGAGAACATAACACTCCAAGGATAAATCCAAAAAATACACAAAGTAAAACTGATAAACCCATTAAAGCAACGGTTTGAAGGGAAGGTTCCCACATACCTGTTGCACCCCAAAAATAAACTACAAATAATGAGTAGAGGCCAAGTCTTAAACCACCTGCAATCAAACATGGTAAAAATATTATAGCAGCGATTAATAACCATGGAGAATCAAGTAAAAAATCTTCTACAAAATAATAGCAAGCCTTAATATATCCAGCTACAATTTTGGTCATCCATCTGTAGTTTTTTTTTAAAAAATCTTCTCCCTCATTTACCCATGCAGTAAAAGTAAATTGATCTGTTACATACTTTGGAAACTTTGATGGGCCTTCATTTTGAGTAGAAAGCCATAAAGCAACTAAAAATACTAAGCCAACTATTAAATAAGTTATGATATTTTTTGAATGGCTTGATTTTTTTATAATTTCAGTACTGGCAGACATATTTATAAAATTAGAATAATTAAATTTACTTTTAAAGCAAAATATTGTCTATTTTGACAATAAATTATAATTTTAAGCATGAATAAAGACCAAAAAATCACCTGCTCAAACATTTGGAAGTTATTTGGACCAGATGAAAAAAGAATAATAAAGAATTTAGATAAAAGTCTGTCTATTAAAGAAGTACAAGAAAAAACAGGGCACGTTGTAGCTGTAAAAGATGTAAGTTTCTCAATTCAAAAAGGAGAAACGTTTGTAGTGATGGGCCTATCTGGTAGTGGAAAATCAACATTGGTAAGATGCATTTCAAGATTAATTGAACCTACATCAGGCACTGTAAAAATGGACGATGTTGATGTCACTAAAATGAGTTCAAAAGATTTATTAGAATTAAGAAGAAATAAAATGAGCATGGTCTTCCAGCATTTTGGACTTTTTCCACATAGAACAGTTGTAGAAAATATTGGGTACGGATTAGAAGTTAGAGGTACAAAAAAAGAAATAAGATTGGAAAAATCCATGGAAGTTTTAAAAATGGTTGGATTAGATGGGTGGCAAAATAATTATCCTAGAGAGCTATCAGGAGGTATGCAACAAAGAGTTGGATTAGCAAGAGCACTTGCAGTGGATCCTGAAATTTTAATTTTTGATGAACCATTCTCAGCTTTAGACCCACTAATAAGAAGAGAGATGCAAGACGAACTTTTAAAAATTCAAGAAAAACTCCAGCGAACTATGGTTTTTATTACACATGATTTTTTAGAGGCTATTAAGATGGGAGATCACATTGCAATTATGAAAGATGGTGAAGTTTCTCAGGTTGGAACACCTGAAGAAATTGTTGCTAATCCTAAAGATCAATATGTCAAAGACTTTTGCGAGGATGTTCCAAAATATAAAGTTTTAAGTGCAGGCAAAGTAATGAGAAAAGATTGTTGCAATCAATCAAAAGAATTATTTAAAAATAAATCGGACTGCATTTTAGATAATTCAAAAATTGAAACTTTAATTGATAAATTAGTTGAGTCAGATAAAATTTACCCAGTAGTATGCTCAGAGACTGGAGAACTTCTAGGAGAGATAGACCGTTCTATAGTAATGAGATCAATGAAATCAAAAACATAAACTAGTAAAATTTCTTATTAGCTTTAACCGTTTTTATTTTTTGAGAATCTCTCCATATAATTATGAAACCAGCAGAAACTATTAATAAAACACCTGGAAACAATTGTTGCCACGGAGCTTCATTAAAAAAAATCCAACCTAATAAAAATGAAGATGGGATACCAAAATATTCAAAGGAGGCGAGCTTACTTAATGAAATTAGTCTATAAGCGTATACAAATAATATTGCTGCTGTACCACCTAGTATTCCTGTTAAAACCATTAATAGTAAATCTCTTAGATTATTAACCGTAAAATCGTTTGATAAAATAACAAATAAAAAAAATGCACCTATCACATTAAACATCAAAGTATAAAATTGTATTTTGGACGTTGAGAAGTTCGAAGGAATGAACTTAAGTATTATAACAGTTACTCCCCAAGCAAAAGCTGTTAGTATTGAATATATAGAATAATAATTAAATATATCACTCGTTGGCTTTAAAATTAATACCACACCTAAAAAGCCAATTATAATTGCAGACCATCGATATATACCGACTTTATCTTGTAAAAATATAATCGAAAGTATTACTATAAAAAATGGAGATGAAAAAGTTAAAGTCATTGCTGTTGCAAACTCAACATTAATTACCGAGATAAAAATAAATATATTCATTGCAAGAAAACTTAATCCTCTAAAACAACAAAGAGATAAAAATTTCTTATTTACATTCTTAAAAAGAGAGTTGTATTCTCCTGAAAAGAAAAGCAGAACAAGCAATGGTATTACCGCAAAAAAATTTCTAAAAACAGCTAATTTAAACACTGAATAGTCATTTCCTATAAATCTAATTACTACTAAATACAAATCTACGCAAACTACACCTAATAGCATTGTAAGTATTGCGATTAAAGTTTTCCTAAGATCTACTTTTTCTTTTGCGATTTTCATTTATTTTTGTAAGTTAGTATAAATTTTTAAATAAATATGCAAAATTTTAAACTCAATAAAGACGATTTATTAGGCAAACAAGATTGGACCTTTCCAACATTTACAGCTTATGGACCAGGAAGATTTAAAGAAATTGGAAAATTCTGCAAAGATTTCAATATTCAAAATCCTTTAATCGTAATAGATAGTGGAAGCACTAAGCTGCCCTTTATAAGTGAATTACAAAATCTGCTTTCTGATACAAAAATTAAATCAAATATTTATTCTAATATATCTCCCAACCCTAGAGATGATGAAATCGATGGTGGCTGCAAAGCATTCAAAGACGGTAATCATGATTCTATAATCGCAATAGGTGGGGGCAGTGCTATGGATGGAGGAAAAGCTATATGTTTAACTGTTAATAGCGGAATACCTTTGTGGGATTTTGAATTTTTAGATAAAGTTCCAAGAGATCTGAAAGGTAAAAACCCTTTTCCAAAACTAATAACTATACCAACAACTGCTGGTACAGGTGCAGAAACAGAAATAACTGCAATGGTTACTGATACAAAAAAAGGTATGAAATTTTGTATATGGCATCCAGAAGCTAGACCCTGCTTAGCATTAGTTGATCCAGAATTAACTTTAAAGTTACCAGCAAACCTAACAGCTTGGACCGGTATTGATGCAATGATACACGCTATTGAGGGTTACAGTGTTCCTATGTTTCATCCGTTATGTGATGGTTCAGCTTTAGAAAGTTTAAATTTAATTTCTAAGTCTCTTAAACTGGCAGTAAATGAACCAGACAATTTAGTTGCAAGGGGAGGAATGATTGTAGGGTCTTATTTAGGAGGAGTAGCTTTTTTAAAAGGCTTAGGTTTAGTACATGCCATCTCTCATATGGTTGGTGCAGAATATAATACCCATCATGGACTCACAAATGCAATAATTCTCCCAACAGTAATGGAATATAATTTACCTGGTTTAGAGGAAAAAGTTCAGCGAATGTCAGAGGCAATGCAATTTGATAACCATTCAGTTAAAGGTTTTAAAGAAAATTTAAATAAAATGTTAGATGAACTTGATATTCCAAGAGGGTTAAATGAAATTGGTGTACCTGAGGATTCATTCAAAAGAATTGCGAAAAAATCTATGCTCGACCAGGCCTATGGTCAAAATCCTAAAAAAGCAACTTTAGAAGAGGTTGAACAATTAACTTTAAAAAGTATTAAAAAAGCTCGCTAGGGCAGATGCTAGAAAACAAAAAAGTATCTGAAATTATTAAATTAATTCAGACAAAACAGATATCAGTAAAAGAAGTAGTAGAATTCTATTTAGCAAGAATTGAAAAGTATAATCCAAAATTAAATGCAATTGTTCTTTTAAAAGAGACTGATAAAATTTTAGAAGAAGCTAAAAAAAAAGATAATCAACAGAATAAAAATAAATCTTTGTTCGGATTACCATTAGCTATTAAAGATTTAAGTGATGTCGTTGGAATTCAAACAACATACGGTTTTAAAGGTTACAAAGATTATTTTCCGAAAAAAAATTCTTTTTTTGTGGATAAACTAATTGAAAACGGCGCAATAATAATTGGAAAAACTAATACAGCTGAACTCGGAGTTGGAGGACATACAATTAATAGACTTTTTGGTCCAACTTCAAATGTTTATGACTTAAGCAAGTCGTCTGGTGGTTCAAGCGGAGGCGCAAGTTCAGCAGTCGCAGCTCAATTAATTCCATTTGCTGATGGTACAGATCAAATGGGTTCATGTAGGAATCCTGCTGCATATTCTAATATATACGGTTTTAGACCAACCCCAGGAGTTATTGCTTCTGCTAGATCAGACAACCAAAAAAATATTCCTATTTTAACTACTCCTGGTTTTTTATCTAGAACACCAGACGATATGACAATTATTTTAGATAGCGTAACTGGTAAACACAGTTTGGACCCATATTCTTTAGAATTAAAATCTAATTTTCAAAATTTTGAAATAAAAGATTCAGAAATTAAAAATATAAAAATAGGATGGTTATCCGATATTAATGGTAATTATAAATTTGAAAATGAAATATTAGAAATTTGTGAAAAAAAATTAAGTGAGTTAAATAAACAAAATATAAAAATAGATTTTTTGAAATCAGGTATTAATACTGATGAACTATGGGACTCGTGGTTAACATTCAGATCAAGAAGTATATTTATGGATATTGGAAGCATGAGTATTAAAGATATTAATGAAATGACTTTTCAGGCAATTTGGGAGTACAATAGGGGAAAAGATATTAAAGATAATGACATTGATATTGCATTAGAAAAAAGAAAAAAATCTATAAATGATATAAATCAGATATTTAAAGATTACGATTTTTTAGCTTTACCGTCAGCACAAGTATTTCCATTTAAAAAAGAATTAAATTATCCAGAAAAAATAAATGATTTTAATCTAGATACTTATCATCGATGGATTGAAGTTTTTATATTATCAAGCCTTTTAGAATTACCAACTATAACAGTTCCAGTTGGTTTTAATAAAAATAAACTACCAATGGGTATGCAAATAATAGGAAAAAAGAACGATGATTTAAAAGTACTTGCATTTGCAAGAAAATACGAACAAATGTTCAATTATTCAAAAATAAAACCAGAAATATAATAATTAATGCAAAGACACCCTCATCATTTTAAAATTGCACTTGCTTTAGCATTTTCCGCTGGAGCTTGGGGAATTTATTGGCTCCCTCAACGCACACTGGAAGCTGGAGGATTAACTGGCGGATGGGGTACAATTGCCCAGATGGTAATTGGAGTATTATTGTTGTTACCAATCGCTCTCTGGAGAGTTTATAAAAAAAAAGGAAGTGGCTTCGAACTTCCATTAACAGGTTTATTGGTTGGCGGTGGTTTTATTTGTTATGCACTAAGTTTTCTATTAACAGATGTAATAAGAGCTTTAATACTTTTTTACATGACTCCTATTTGGACTACTATTTTTGAAATCTTATTTTTAAAAAGAAGACCTGGCTGGCAAAGAGCCGTTACACTTTCACTAGCTCTCGCTGGCTTATGGATAGTTTTTAGTAAAGATGCAATTATACCATTACCTCAAAATGCTGGGGATTGGATAGCTCTTATTGGAGGAGCAATTTTTGCAGGAGGAATGATAAGACTTGAGGTTGTAAAGACTGATGGAGTATTCCCGATTATATTTTCATTTTTCTTCTACGGAACATTATTTAATATTGTGGCTGGTTTTTTATTAGTTGATTATTTGGGCGAGACACCACCAATAGAATCTTTTATTCCAATGGCAATGTTTTTAATTGTTTTGTCATTATTTTATTTCATTCCTACAGGAATTGTTATTCTTTGGGCACCAAGCAAACTAGGTGCTGGACTATGCTCAATTCTTTTTCTGACAGAAATAGTTGTTGGAGTTGTAAGCTCCAGTATTTTAACTGATGAACCTTTTGGATGGAGAGAGATAGTTGGAAGTTCAATGATTATTTTAGGTGGAATTTTAGCTGTTGTTCTTGCTCCTAAAGAGGATAAAAAAATTACCGCTTAATATTTGGTATCCACTAAATCAATCAACATATTAATCATATCTACTTTGTAACTTTCTTTTGTTGCTGATTTAGTTTCTAAAACAGAAAAAAAAGCAGCAACGTTTCCAGTTTTTAAATTTACGGCTAAAAATTGACCACCATAACCTGAATGGCCGATCATATTTCCAGATACCATAGTAGAGTTAGAATAATATAAATATTTATTATTTGATAAGTTCATATATTTTGGACCAACATTGTTTAAAGTTCGGTTTAAAAAAGAGCTTGAGCCAATCTTCCTATTTCCCACTCCTTTACCTTTTCTTGCAAATAAAAGACCCATTCTTAAAAAGTCTCTTGTAATCAAACATCCACCCCCTGACACCCAAGGCATGCCATATCTGTCAGATGCAATATAAAGCCCATCTTCAAACCCAGCTGCCTCAACCGCTCTTAACATCCAATGTCTTAATGATTTACCGCTGATCTTTTCAACTATTAATCCTATAACATCGGTATTTGCAGATTTATAAAAAGCTAAATTACTTTTGTTTTTTAAATTTTTATTTTTTTTTGATTTGATAGTATTTAAATAACTTTCCTGACTTAAATGCGTATCACCACTTTTTGGTAGTCTCCATCCACCAACAGGCTCATGTAAAAAAGATGAAGAGTATGCCTTGGTGTAATCTTCTGTGTAGGCATTTATTACATTCATATTTAATACGTCTTGCACTTTAGCATTGGCATATCCACTCCCAATTTTTGGAAGGTAGTAAGATACTTTTTTATCAAGATTTATTGACTTATTATTCAAAAGTTCTCCAACGAAAAGATTAACAAACATTTTTGTTATAGACATTATCGTTTGAGGTTGATTTGTTGGAAAATCTTTTGCGTATTTTTCAAAATAAATATTTTGTTTATTTCCAACTATTAAAGAGCAAAAAGACTTTTGTTTAGTCATTTTTTTTACCAGTGGCTTTTTATAGATTGTATCTTTGTATTTTTTTTTTAATTTTAAAACCAAATCTGATCTTAAAAATAATCCATATCTATTTATTTTGTGAAGATTTCTATAACCATGTCTTCTAGTTTTAGGGAGATTCCATACAGCTTTATTATCTTTGACTGTTGCTAATTCAGGATTCTTATATGATATTATTTTAGTCAAATTTAAATAAAGTTAATCAAATTTCAAAGATTTTTTTTGTTCATATTTTTGATGATAACCTTCAGCCTTACAATAATTTTTCTCTTTTGAAACTTTGGTAGAAACTTTACCGCCAAGTTTATTATTCATTTCCTCTAAAACTTTTTCTGCAATTTTTTTTTCTTCATCATTATTATAAAAAATTTCAGATCTATATTGAATTCCCACATACGTACCTTGACGATTTACTTGAGTAGAGTCGTGTAATTTAAAAAATAGTCTCACCATATCTTCATATGATTTAACTTTTTCATCATACTCTACTTTAACAACTTCAATATGACCAGTATCTCCACCACATACTGCTTTATAAGTGACGTTTGGTTCGTCTCCGCCGCAATAACCACACTCAGTAGAAATTACTCCCTCAATACCTTCGTACTTAGTTTCATCCCAAAAGCAGCCAATACCACCAATAAACGTCTTCATATTTTTATTTTATATTAATTTTTTAGAATTGAAATTGCTTTTATCTCTTCAACTCCAATACCACAACAACCACCAATAATTTGTGCCCCACTATCAATCCATTTTTTTGCGCTTTTAACATAATCACTTGGTTTAATATCCTCAGTAAACTTCCATTCTGGTTTAACAAAGTGTCCTCTGTTTGGATAAGCGCCAACTGTATTATTATGATTATTTTTTAGTATTCTGACTGCTTCTTCAGTTACACTCATGTTTGAGTGCGCAACAAGTATTGGTCCTGAATGAAATTTTTTAAATCTATGTAATGAAACTTCAAGTTCCTCATAAACTTGAGGATCTTTATGAGACACATCATCATCATATCCAAGATGAATATTTTTATTTTTATCAAATACACAAGATATTGATAACCACGTTGGTAATCTTAAATTACTTGAACATTCAACTAAAGTTTCAACAATGTCAGCTTGTGACGACATAGCTTCAAGAATAATTAAATCTACTCCTGTATCTGACAAAATTTTTAAGTGTTCATCAAAACTTGGTTTCATTTTAGCAACACCATCTTTCATAAAATAACCATAAGTGGAAACAGATCCAGCAACTAAAACATTTTTACCTGACACGGCCTCTTTTGCAATTTTGATACTTTTATGATTGCATTCTTTAATCAGATCTTCATAACCATATTTTTTCATTGATATAGGGGTTGAAGCATAAGTATTTGCGGTTATTACATCAGCACCAGCTTTAACATAATTTTGGTGCACTTTTAAAAGTTCATTTGGACTATCTAAAGAACATCTCCCACACCACAGTCCTTCATCCATTTTTGCTCCAACTTTTTGTAATTCTCCTCCTATTCCCCCATCAAGAATTATTATTTTTCCTTCAGCTAATCGCTTTTCAATTGATGAATAAGACATTTAATTTATTTGTTATTTGTAAAAGCGCAGATTTTATTTCCATCTAAATCGCGAATATATGAATAATATACACCAGAACCTTCTGGTCTTTCTCCGCCGCTTCCTTCGCTGCTACCGCCTGCTTTTAAACCGATCTCATGAAATTTATCAACTATCTCTCTTGATGAAACAATAAAAGAAACTTGTGTTCCATTCCCGAAAGTAGCAGTTTTACCATTTGCTGGTTTTGTAACATAAAATTCTATCGTACCATCGCCATCTTTTTGCGTATATCCAGCACAAAATTCATCAGTATCTTTTCTTTTTAAATTTATAATTTGTAAAACTTCATCATAAAAATTAATGGCTTTATCTAGATTATTTGTGCCTACCATTACATACCCAATCATCTTAATTTTTCCATTCAGTGATAGTTTTCACTTCCAAATATTCATGTAAACCCCAGGTACCTCCTTCACGTCCATTTCCAGACTGTCTATAACCACCAAATGGAGTGCCAGAGTCCGCAGGTTTATGATTTACGTACACAATTCCAGATCTTAATTTTTTTGAAACTCTTTTTGCTTTTTCTTTATCTTCAGTTTGCAAATAGTTTCCAAGACCATATTCAGTGTCATTTGTAATTTTTATTGCCTCCTCTTCATTCTCAAAGGGAATTATAGATAAAACTGGACCAAAAATTTCCTCTTTAGCAATTCTCATATCATTATTTACATCTGTGAACACTGTTGGCTTTATAAAATATCCTTTTTTGAAATCTTCAGGTTTCTCAGGTCCACCAGCTACTAAAGTTGCACCTTCTTCAATTCCGCTCTTGATTAAACTTTGAATTTTATCGTATTGAGTTTTAGATATCACCGGACCTATATGTTCGCCAGCTTTTGATGCAAGATTTACTTTAATTTTATTAGCTTCATCTGCAGCTTCTTCTACTGCTCGTTTGTATATTGATTTTTCTACTAACATTCTTGTTGGTGCATCACATGATTGACCAGAGTTACTCATGACGTTTCGTATTCCATCTCTTACTGCATCAGGATAAGCATCAGCAAATACAATATTTCCACCTTTACCTCCAAGCTCTAAACAAACTCTTTTAATTGTATCAGCTGCATTTTTTGTAATTAACTTTCCAGCTCTTGTCGATCCAGTAAAGGAAACCATATCAACATCAGGATGTCCTGATAAATCTGTACCAACACCAGGCCCATCTCCGTTTACTAAATTAAACACACCCGCAGGAAATTTTGCTTCATGAATCATTTCTGCAAAAAGCATTGCTGATAAAGGAGCTATCTCAGAGGGTTTCAAAACCATTGTACAACCAGTTGCAAGTGCTGGCACAACTTTTAGAGCTATTTGATTAATTGGCCAGTTCCAAGGGGTAATTAAACCACATACACCAATTGGTTCATATACAATGTGATTAACAGATCCTTTGTCAAAACCAGGTTCAAAATTAAATTCTTTTAATCTTTTTATAAAATCTTCAATATGACCCGCACCTGATGCAGTTTGATTAGCTGAACACCAATCTTTTGGACAACCAAGTTCAGTTGATATGGCATCAGTCATTTCATCCCATCTAGATTTATAGATTTCTAATAATTTTTCTAAAAGTTTTATTCGTTCTTGCTTTGAAGTTTCTTTCCAAGTTTCAAAAGATGACTTTGCAGATTTTACAGCAAGATCAGTATCTTCTGAGCTACCTAGAGAAATTATTGCGCAAACTTCTTCAGTAGAGGGATTAATTACATCAAAATCTTTTGCTGTAATTGGATTGACCCATTGTCCATTTATATAAAATTTTTTTTTATCTTTCATAATTTATTTTTTTAATTTTGATAATCAGGTTCTTCTTTATCTAAAATTAATCTGATCTGATCTAAATGTGCCCTTCCCATATCAGAAGGATAGTTTGACCATTCTTGTGCCGTTTTTTCTGCCACTTCATGTGATGCTACATTTAATTCTTTACCAGTTGCTAAAGCTGTTAAATATGTCTCTGCAGATTTTTCAAAATAATATAATGCATCAAATCCATCCGAAACAGTTTCACCAGTGGTTAAAATTCCATGATTTGACATTAAAAGATTTTGTTTATTTCCCAATGCAGCTGCCATTTTTAGCGATTCTTCTTCAAAACCCATACCACCATACTCATTATATATAGATACTCTGTTATAAAACCTCATCGTATTTTGATCTATTGGAGGAAGAGTAGGGTTTTTCAAAGCAGAAAGAGCTGTCGCGTATTTTGAATGGACATGAAATATACATTTTGCATGAGGTACTTTTTGGTGAATTGTCCCATGAATATTTATTGCAGTAGCATCCACAAGGTCGGGCTTTTTTTTTAATTCCTCAATATTTTCTTTGGTAACCAAAATTAAATCGCTTACTTTCATTTGGCTAAAATGAATACCTGATTTATTAACTAAAAATTCATCAGTTGAACCAGGCACACATGCGCTAAAGTGATTTGCAACTCCCTCATTCATATTCAATCTAGCGGTCCATCTAAAGGTAGCTGCTAAATCTCTTTTTAATTCTGTTATTTCCATATTAATTATAATAAACTATACCATTAATAAATTATGAACAATAAAGTATTTATATCGTGTGCAGTTACTGGATCTGGTGATACTGCTAAAAAACATCCTGATTTACCAAAGACACCAGAACAAATAGCAAAATCTGCAATCGAAGCAGCAAAAGCAGGCGCAGCGATTGCACATATACATGTTAGAGAGGAAGATGGAACACCAAGTAGAAGATTAGAGTTATACAAAGAAGTAGTCGATAGAATCAGATCATCAGACACAGATGTAGTTCTAAATCTTACAACTGGAATGGGTGGTGATTTAGATATTGGAGAAAATAGCCCACTTCAATTTGGTCCATTAACTGATATGGCGAATGTAATGGAAAGAATTGCAAATGCCGAACAGTTCTTGCCTGAGATTTGTACTCTTGATTGTGGGACTTTAAATTTTGGAGATGGATCTGTTATTACAATCAATACCCCAAGAGATTTAAGAAAAGCAGCAAAAAGACTCCAAGAAATAAAAGTTAAACCAGAGATAGAAGCTTTTGATTTAGGAAATATGTGGTTTGGAGCTCAGTTATATCAAGAGGGATTGCTCAGTGATCCCCCAATGTTCCAAATGTGTTTAGGCATTCCTTGGGGTGCACCCGCTACACCTTTAGCAATGCAAGCAATGAAAGATATTATGCCGAAAGAGGCAGTGTGGAGTGGTTTTGCAATTTCTAAAAATGAAATGCCTTATGTTGCTCAAACAGTAGTAATGGGTGGAAACCCAAGAGTAGGGCTGGAGGATAATTTATATATTTCAAAAGGAAAGTTAGCTACAAATGCTCAACTAGTTGAAAAGGCAAGAAGAATTGTTGAGGACTTAGGAGCTTCAGTAATGACGCCTGCCGAAACTAGAGAAAAGTTAAAATTAGTAAAGCATAAATAAAAACCTTTCAAACTATATCCTGTGGCAACTTGCTCCAATATTAGAGTTGATAAGATAACTTTTAATACTAAATAACCTGTATGAATTTAAAATATATAATCAGCAGATCTTTAATAACCATTTCAATTACTTTATTACCAAATTTGTTGAACGCAGCAGATGTAACAATTGAGATGCTTAATAAATTAGGAAAAGAGAGTATGATTTACTCGCAAAAAATTGTAAAAGTAAATTCAGGTGATACAGTTTTTTGGAAAGCGACAACCAAAGGTCATAACGTAGAGTTTATAAAAGGTGGGTTTCCTACTGGTGTTGAAAAATTCAAATCTAAAATGAACAAAGATGCTGAATATAAATTTACTGTGCCAGGTATTTATGCTTATTGGTGCACACCTCATAAAAGTATGGGGATGATTGGATTTGTTGTTGTTGATGGAGATAAATCAAATTTAGAGGCTATAAAAGCACTTAAATTTTTTGGAAAATCAAAAAAAATTGCTCCAGATTTAATAAATCAATTATAATTAATTAGTTTTAACTGCTTCTTTTAAATGCTCTTTGGCAAGTGCTTTAGATAATTCTTTTTGGGTTAGATAACCCCTAGTGTTTCCACTTTTATCTACAACCTCACAGTTTGCATTTGAACAAACTACTTGTGGTAGGAATTCCTCTATAAATTGATCTTCATTTATTTTAACAAGATTTGATTTGTCAATATTATCAACCTCATTTACTGATTTCATTATTATTTTGGCCTTTATAACTTTTGCTCTATTTACATCTTTAACAAATGCTGAAACATAATCATCTGCAGGTTTCATTATTATTTCTATTGGGGTTCCGACTTGAACTAATCTTCCTCCATTTAAAATTCCAATATGATCACCTAATTTTAAAGATTCATCTAAATCATGTGTAATGAAAACTATCGTTTTTTTTAATTCGCCTTGTAAATCAAGCAACTGCTTTTGCATGTCACTTCTTATTAAAGGGTCAAGTGCTGAAAAAGCTTCATCCATTAATAATATGTCAGTGTCAGTAGCAAGCGCTCTTGCTAAACCAACTCTTTGTTGCATACCTCCAGATAGTTGGTTTGGGTATTGGTTTTCAAAGCCACTTAAACCAACAGCTTCTATTTTTTCCATAGCAACTTTATTTTTATCCTCAGGTTTTTTACCCTGAACCTCAAGTCCGTAACCCACATTTTCTAAAACAGTTTTATGTGGAAATAGCCCAAATCTTTGAAAAACCATGCTCATTTTATGTCTTCTAAAATCTATTAATCTATTTTTGTCTAAACTCATCACATCAGTACCTTCTACAGAAACCACACCTGATGTTGGGTCGATTAAACGATTAATATGTCTAATTAAAGTAGATTTACCTGAGCCAGATAAGCCCATACATACAAATGTTTCACCTTCTTCAATCTTAAGTGACACATTATCTAAACCTACTGTATGTCCTGTTTTTTCTAAAACTTCTTCTTTAGTAGCACCTTCTTGAACCATCGGAAGAATCTTCTTTGGAGAGGGACCAAATATTTTATAAACGTTATTAATTTCAATTTTACTCATTTTTCATAAAGTTTTAACAGTTGTTAAAGTTTGTTGCAAAGTAACAAATTTTATTTTTGATATTATTAAAAAAAACAATAATTTATCAACTATAAATTGCATTGAAAATGTAAATAAGTATAATAGATCTTAACCATGTTTAGTATTTCAAAACTTGAAAAAAATGGAACTTACTTAAGAATTCTTTGGAGCGATGGAGAAGAAAGTAAATTTAATTATTTATGGTTAAGAGATAATTGTCCAACGGCTCACGACAAAGATTCTAGGCATAGAATGTTTGATATATTAAACGTTTCTAAAAATTTAAATCCAACAGAATATAAAGTAAATGATGAGGGTAAACTAGAAATAGTTTGGAGCGAGGGAAATCATACAAGTTTTTACGACATTAATTGGTTAAGAAAAAACTGTTACACAATCAAAAATAAACAAAAATACATTTCTCCATACCAACTTTGGGATAAATCGATTGAAAAAAATATTAAGTCAATAAGTATTGATTGCGATGAAATCATGTCTTCAGAGGAAGGTTTAATAAAGTGGTTAAAACTTCTTCACTATAAAGGAATAGCTTTAGTAAATAACGCACCAACAAAAGAAAAGTCAGCTTTTGAAGTTTTAAACAGAATTAGTCACACAAGAGAAACTTTTTTTAAAACACCTTTTGAAGTTATAAATATACCTAAACCAAATAACTCAGCCTATACAGCTCACGCATTGAAAAATCATATGGATTTACCTTGGTTTGAAAATCCACCAGGCTACCAGTTTTTACATTGTCTTATAAACTCTGCTAATGGAGGGGATTCTTCAGCAGTTGATGGTTTTGCTGTTGCAGATTACTTAAAAAATAATGAAAAGGATATTTTTGATACTTTGGTAAATGTACCGTTAAAATTTAGAGATAAAGATTATACCCAGCAAGCCCACAGAAGTTTTTATGCACCTGCAATAAGTTTAACTAAAGATGGTGATTATAATGATATTAGATTTAGTGTTGCAACCATGGATGCATTAGATTGTCATCCAGATGTAATGGACCAAGTTTATTTCGCACATCATAGATTTGGCAATCTGTTACATGATGATAGATTTGTTATTAATTTCAGACTAAATCCAGGGGACATATACTCTTTTAATAACAGAAGAGTTTTGCACGGCAGAACAGCATTCGATCCTAACTCAGGACATAGACACCTACAAGGTTACTATATGGATCGTGATGAAATAATAGGAAGACTCAGTTATCTTTCACAATAATTATAAATTTTCAATAATAAGATTTTTTCCTAAAAATTTTATTCTAACTTTTTTATCTTTTAGTGTGTAAAAATAAATAGGTTTTTTTATTTTTATAAGTTTTCTATTAGCAAGAAATTTTTTTTCTAAAACTAATAATCTAAGGTACTTTAATTTACTTTTTTGTAAAATAAGTTTTATTGAAGTGGTCGAAGAAAAAACTAGTCCTAAATTTAAATTTTTTTTAATTTTATTTAAATTTGAAATATTTTTTTCATTAAAAGAAGTTATACTATAATGTTTTAATCTATTTATAATTGAAATAAGATCTAAAAAATTTTTTTTTGTAAATTTTGATTTAATTTCAAGCATTAAGTAATTTTTTTTCGAAATTTTAACTATTTCATTCAAAGTTGGAATATGCATTTTATATTTTGATGCTATTTTATTTATATCTTTATATTTTAAATTTTTTATTAACTTTTTACTCTTAAATCGTTTAAGACTAAAATCATGGTAACAAACAATTTTATTATCTAAAGTTGTATGTAAATCAGTTTCAATTCCATAATTTTTTTTAAAGCAAAACTTAAAGGCTTGAATTGAATTTTCTTTGAAAGTTTTTTTTGCTAGTCCTCTGTGAACAATATTATGACCTTGTCTGTTATATCTCATAACCTTTCTTTTCAGGTTCTTTATCTATAAGTTCGGTTGGAAAACCCTTTGCTCTAAAGTCTATTTTATTTTTATCCTCCATTCTTTTAACTATCATTGAAGACCAGGCACGAGGACCATAGTTTTTCAAACCTTCCTGAAAAATTTTTACAATCATTGGTGATATTTCTAAAGATGAATTAAGATTTTTTGCTAAATTATCAAATAAGGAAGTATCTTTTAAAACTAAATCCATTGTAAAATTTATATTATAGGAACCATTTAATATTACTTGGCTTTCTGTTTCGTGCACAAATGAATTTCCAGAGGAAATAGCAATTCCCTTAAAAGTTTTTTCTAAATCCAAATTAGATTTTTTTGCAACAGTCCAAGCTTCACCTAATGCAACTAAATGAACTGATGCTAAGTAATTTGTTATAACTTTCAAAACGGAGGCAGAACCTAATTCTCCAGTATGAAGAATTTTTTCACCCATTGCAGAAAGAGGAGAAAAAATTTTTTCAAATGCTGATCTTTCTCCACCAACAAATATTGCTATATTTCCTGTATCAGCTCTATGGCACCCACCACTTACCGGTCCATCAAGAGCAAATGCTTTTTTTTGTTTAACTAACTTTCCAATTCTTTTTACCTCGTTTTCATCCGTTGTACTCATTTCGAGCCATATCTTATTCTCTGACAATCCATTAATTACACCGTCTTTAGACTCCATTACTTCTCTGCATATTTCAGGCGATGGTAAGCATGTAATAATTAGATCAGAGTCTTGAGTAAGTTCTTTTGGATTTTTTGAAATACTTGCTCCTTTTGAACTTAAATTTTCCATTGTTTTTGGGTCAAGATCATAAACAGTCAATTTGAAGTTGTTTCTCAATAGACTGCCTGCAAGTTTCCCACCAACATTTCCTAGGCCTATAAAACCAATTTTCATTTGCGTCCTTATTGTAAAGTTAATTTATTTTTCACATGTTATATTGTTTACGTAAGAATGTATTTATATAAAAATAAACTTGTAATATTAATCTTTTTAAGTTTTTGTTTTCAGTCTATTTGTAATGCTGAGTTAATCAAACCAAAAAACTCAATTAAGCCGTTAGAGGTTGTAGAGATACAATTAAATGGGTTAAAAAATAATAATGAACCGTACGAAGACTTTGGTATTGAGCAAACATGGGAGTTTGCACACCCAAATAATAAAAAATATACAGGTCCACTGGAAAAATTTAAGTCAATGCTCAAAAGTGATATGTATGAAATGTTAATTAATCACATTGAAAATAAAATAGATATTATTTCTGCATCAGAAAATAGTGCAACCTATAGAGTTACTGTTTTAGATGATAAGAAAAAATACTATCAATTCGAATGGGTGGTTAAAAAATATGACAAATCTGGTCCACTCAAAAACTGCTGGTTAACAAGCGGTGTCTCACAACCAATGCCACTAGGATCGTCAATTTAAATGAAAAAAAAACCTTTTTATGAAAGAGTTCCAATTTTGATGATAATTTTATGCGTACCAACAATAGGTTCCACTCAACTTGGTTGGTATTTCTTTGGTAAGCAATTTGGCCTCAACTTAGGCATGATAGTAGGATGTATAAGTGTAACTGTGGCTGCGTATTTGATGTATATAAAAGGATGGAGAGATGAGGATGATGACTATTAAAATTTTGTTTCGTTCAAACAAAAAATCTAGTAGGAATCGGTTTTATGAAATCAAAAGCTAAAGTAGTTATTGTCGGAGGTGGAGTAGTTGGTGTAAGTGCTTTATATCATTTGGCAAAAAAAGGTTGGTCTGACGTTGTATTAGTTGAAAGAAAAGAGCTTACCTCTGGTTCAACATGGCATGCCGCAGGTTTACTGCCACTCTTTAATATGAGTTACTCGGTTGGCCAATTACACAAATACGCTGTTGACCTTTATAAAACTCTTGAAGAAGAGACAGGTAAAAATGTTGGCTTTAGTGTTGTTTCAAATATTCGACTTGCAAGTACAAAAGATAGAATGGATGAATACCATCAGTATGCTGGTGTTGCACAAACAATAGGCGTAGATGTAAAATTTTTAATACCAGATCAAGTAAAAGAAATTTGGCCTTTATGTAATACAAGTGATTTAGTTGGAGCAATTCAGCACCCAGAAGATGGTTACATTCAACCTGCTGATCTTACACAAGCTTTAGCTACTGGAGCAAGAAATAGAGGAGCAGAGATTTACAGAAATACAAATGTAGTTGGAATTAAACAAACAAAAAATGGCTGGGTCGTAGAAACTGATAAAGGCAGTATTGAATGTGAACATGTTATGTCATGCTCAGGAAATTTTGCAAGACAAACTGGAAAAATGGTTGGATTAGAAATACCAGTCATACCAGTTGAACATCAATACATTGTTACAGAGCCTCATCCTGAAATTCAAAAAAGAAAAAAAGAAGGTTTACCCGAAATGGGAGTATTAAGAGACAGTGATAGTAGATGGTATATGAGAGAAGAAGCAGGTGGTCTTATACTTGGACCTTATGAAGATGGTGCTCCATGTTGTTATGTTGATGGACCATCAAAAGATTCTGAATATGAATTATTTCAAGAAGATTTAGACAGATTAGCTCCACATATTGAAGGAGCAATTCACAGAGTTCCTGCTTTTGGAGAAGTGGGTGTTAAAAAAGTTTATAATGGAGCAATTTGTTATACTCCAGACGGAAATCCAATTGTTGGACCTGCATGGGGACTTAAAAACTTTTGGATTAACGAAGGTCATAGTTTTGGAATAACTGCGGCTGGAGGAGCAGGTTGGCAATTAGCAGAATGGATTGTAGATGGCGAACCTACAATTGACATGCTTGGCGTTGAACCTAGAAGATATGGTGATTATTGCTCTAAATCTTATTTAAAAGAAAAGAATGAAGAAGCTTATAGAAATGTATTTATAATTCATTACCCTGATGAAGAAAGAGAAGCAGCAAGACCTTTAAGAACAGCACCGTGTTACGATAGAATGAAAAAATTAGGCGCTGTGTTCGGTCAAAAATTTGGGTGGGAAAGACCAAATTTTTTTGCAACAGATGGCATGGAACAAAAAGACGATTGGTCTTTTAGAAGGTCAAAATGGTTTAAAGCAGTTGAAAAAGAATGTAAGAACGTTAGAGAAAATGTCGGGCTGCTAGACATGACTGCATTTGCAAAATGCAGAATTAAAGGTCCAAAAGCAGAGGAATTTTTAGATAATTTGGTTGCAAACAAACTTCCGAAAAAAGTAGGTAGAGTAAATTTATGTCATGCATTAAATACAAAAGGTGGCGTGCATTCAGAATTTACAATCTTAAGAGAAGCTGAGGATAGTTTCTATTTAGTTTCTGCAGGAGCTTTTCAAAGACTTGACCATGACTGGATCCATAAATGGATGCCTAAAGATGGAAGTGTTATATTTGAAAATTTAACTAATAGTACAGGAGTATTAGTGGTTGCGGGTCCAAAATCAAGAGAGCTAATGCAAAGAGTTTCAAAAGATGATTTTTCTAATGAGAATTTTAAATGGTTGAGTGCGAAAAACGTAGATGTAGGTTATGCACCTGTAAATGCTATGAGAGTAAATTTTGTTGGTGAATTAGGCTGGGAACTCCATCACCCAATTGAATACCAAAATCATATATTTGATAAATTAATGGAGGCGGGAAAAGACTTAGGCTTAAAACCTTTCGGAATAAGAGCAATGAACAGTTTAAGAGTTGAAAAATCTTACAAACTTGTGGGTACAGAATTATCAATTGAATATGCACCGTATGAGAGTGGATTAGATAGATTCATTCATCCAAATAAAGGAAGCTTCATTGGATTAGATGCACTTAATAAATGGAGAGAAAAAGGATTTAATAATAAATTGGTAACATTGGAAGTTCATAACGTCACTGATGCCGATGTATTAGGAAATAATCCAATTTATGAAAATGGATCTGTTGTTGGAAGAGCCACAGGCGGAGATTATGGTTTTAGATTAGGAAAATCAATTGCACTTGGTATGGTAAAGCCTACGTTGGCAAATGTTGGACAAAAACTTAAAATTGATATACTCGGCAAAATGCATGAAGCAACAATTTTAGAAGACAGTCCCTATGATGCAGAAAATAAATTATTAAGAGCCTAATGAAAATAATAGTAGCAGTTAAAAGAGTTATTGATTACAACGTCCAAATCAGAGTTAAAGAAGATGGATCTGGCGTTGTTACAGATAATGTAAAAATGTCAACAAATCCACCAGATGATAATGCGGTTGAAGAGGCAGTAAAAATAAAAGAGTCTGGCAAAGCGAAGGAAATAGTTGCTGTAACGGTTGGAGAAGAAAAAGCTCAAGAGACAGTTAGGAAAGCATTGGCAGTTGGTGCTGACAGAGGAATATTAGTAAAAGCACCTGGTACTATTGAACCATTAGCGGTTGCAAAAATTTTACAAAAAATTGTTGAAAAAGAAAAACCAGATTTAGTTTTTATGGGCAAACAGGCTATAGATGATGATTGTAATCAAACAGGTCAAATGTTAGCTGCAATTTTAAATTGGCCTCAAGCAACATTCGCTTCTAAAATCGATGTAAAAGAAAATGTATTAGAGGTAACAAGAGAAGTTGATGAAGGTCTTGAGACAATAGAAGTTAAAATACCTTCTATTGTTACATGTGATTTAAGACTAAACGAGCCTAGATACGCATCATTACCTAATATAATGAAGGCAAAGAAGAAACCTTTAGAGCAAATAGATGCTTCAGAATTAGGCATTGATATAAAACCTAGAATCGAGCAAATTAAAGTTGAAGAACCACCTAAAAGAAAAGCTGGGATTAAAGTTTCGAGCGTTGAAGAATTGGTTCAAAAATTAAAAAATGAGGCTAAAGTAATATAATGTCAGTTTTATTAATAGCAGAGCATAACAATAAAGAGGTAAAACCGTTTACTCTTAATGCTATAACTGCTGCATCACAAATAAATGATGATTTACACGTATTGGTAATAGGTAAAAATGCTGATCCGGTTGCAAAATCATTATCAGAAGTTCCTAATGTTAAAAAAGTAATACATGTAGATAATGATATTTACGAAAACTATATCGCAGAAAATTATACACCGGTGATACTCAAACAAGCAGAAAATTACTCACACATTGTTTGTTCAGCAAATACATTTGGAAAAAATTTAATGCCTAGAATTGCTGCGTTATTAGATACTTCTCAAGTAAGTGATATCATAAAAGTTATTTCTGAAGACACCTTTTTAAGACCTATTTATGCAGGCAATGCCTTTGCAACAGTTAAAAGTACTGATAAAAAAAAATGTGTCACCATTAGACCTACGTCATTTGATCCAGCTCCGACATCAGGTGGATCAGCAGAAATAGTTAAAGGTGAAAATACAGATCCATCTCAAAATACAAAATTTGTTAAAAAAGAAGAAATTAAATCAGACAGACCAGAGCTTGGCACTGCAAGAATAGTAATTTCAGGTGGAAGAGGTATGCAGAGTGGTGAAAATTTTAAACTCATTACAGCAATTGCTGATAAATTAAATGCAGCGATTGGTGCATCTAGAGCAGCAGTTGATGCAGGCTACATTACAAACGATCACCAAGTTGGTCAAACTGGTAAAGTAGTTGTTCCAGATTTATACATAGCAGTCGGAATTTCAGGCGCAATTCAACATTTGGCTGGCATGAAGGAGAGCAAAGTAATTGTCGCAATAAATAAAGATGGTGAGGCACCTATTTTTTCTGTTGCAGATTATGGCTTAGAAGCTGATTTATTTGATGCCCTTCCTAAATTTCTGGAAGAATTGAACAAATTAAACACTATACAAAAATAACAAATACTGTAAAAATTTCCAATATGTCTCGTGAGGTAATGGAATACGATGTTGTAATTGTTGGAGGAGGTCCATCTGGATTGTCAGCAGCAATTAGACTTAAACAATTAAATTCCGATTTAAATGTTTGCGTTTTGGAAAAAGCTTCTGAAATAGGAGCGCATATTTTGTCAGGCAATGTTTTTGAAACTCGTGCTTTAGATGAACTGATACCCAATTGGAAAGAATTAAATAGTCCAATTAAAACAAAAGTTTCTAAAGAAAAATTTTTATTTTTAGGTAAAACAAAATCTTTGAGTTGGCCTACTTGGTTATTACCTAAAGTTCAACAAAATCATAATAACTTTATTATTAGCCTAGCAAATTTATGCAGATGGCTTGCAGAACAAGCCGAAGGTTTAGGCGTTGAAATTTTTCCAGGTTTTCCAGCTAGTGAAATTTTATATAACGATGATGGTTCAGTTAAAGGTGTTGCAACACAAGATATGGGTTTAGATAAAAATGGTGAAAAAAAAGATAGTTATGAACCAGGTATGGAATTACATGCAAAGGTTACGGTATTTGCTGAAGGGTGCAGGGGACATCTAGGAAAACAATTAATAAATAAATTTGAGTTAAATAAAGGAAAAGATCCTCAGCAATACGGAATTGGTTTCAAAGAGATTTGGGAAATTAGTGAGGATATGCACCATGAAGGTTTGGTAATGCATACTGCAGGATGGCCACTAGATAATCAAACCTATGGTGGTAGCTTTATGTATCACGCGGAGAATAAACAAATTTTTCTAGGGTATGTAATCGGATTAGATTATAAAAACCCACATTTATCTCCGTTTGATGAATTTCAAAGATTTAAAACTCATCCAGCAATAAAAAAATATATAGAGAATGGAAAAAGAATTTCTTACGGTGCGAGAGCATTAATTGAAGGTGGCATTCAAAGTTTACCAAAAATGTATATGCCTGGTGCTTTACTAGTAGGTTGTGATGCAGGAACACTAAATATGCCAAAGATTAAGGGCTCTCATACAGCCATGAAAAGTGGAATGATTGCAGCTGAAACAATATTTGAACACTTAGGTCAACAAAAAGACCTATCAATATATGAGGAAAAATTTAGTAAAAGTTGGGTTTATGAAGAGCTTCATGCAGCCAGAAATGTAAAACCAAGTTTTAGTTGGGGTTTAATACTAGGAATAATTTTTACAGGAATAGATCAAATATTATTTAGAGGTAGACTACCTTTTACTTTAAGCCACAAACATGCTGACCATGAAACATTAAAAGATGCAAAAATAATGCCAAAAATTGATTATCCTAAACCTGATAATAAAATTACTTTTGACAAAACAAGCTCTGTTTATTTGACCGGAACAAACCATGCTGAAAATCAGCCAGTGCATTTAAAGCTTAAGGACCCAAATTTACCAATTAGTTATACATTAGAAAAATATGACGAACCTGCTCAAAGATACTGCCCTGTCGGTGTTTATGAAGTTCAAATTGAAAATGGTTCCTCTAAATTTGTCATTAATTCACAAAATTGTATACATTGCAAAACTTGTGATATCAAAGAGCCGTCTCAAAATATTACTTGGGTAACACCAGAAGGTGGCGGTGGACCAAAATATGGAAATATGTAAAAAAATTATTTTATTTTCAATTTTAATATTTTTCTCCTTAATCCAATATACTCATGCAAATAATCTGAAAGATATAAAACCAACTATTAAGGATTTGATATTAATGAAATACGAAATTTTTTTCTTAAAAAATCAATCTAGAGTAATAAACTCAAGAAAAACGGGACTAATGGTTCGTTATCAATCTATTAATTATGAAATCAAAATTGATGATGATACTAATACAAAAGTAATAATTAATTCAATAATGGATAAAAATAGATATCTTAAGAAAAAAAAATATAAGCCCAAGATTGTGGACTGCAATATAGTGAGAAATAAAATTGTCACTGACAAATTTGGATACAATCCATTAACTTTAAGACAAAATTATTCAGTCACAGAGGAAGTTTTGTTTGAATACATTAAAAACAATATTTTTAATTTTCAGAATTTAAAAGAAGATGAAATTGAAAGATTAATAAATAAAACATCTGTTACAGTAAATATAATACACCCTATTTCAAAATTTAATTTAACATGCTCTGGTAAGTTATCAGATGCACAACTTTATTAATTTAAGATAAATCTATTGCAAATTTTTTTAAAGTTTCAATAGGAATTAATTTTAAAGTGTTTTGGTGTGTTTTTTTTAAATAAATTGGACATCCTTTACCTGCCTCAACTGCTCTTGCGTACCAACTAGCACATACACACCAACAGTCTCCTTCTTTTAATCCGGGAAAACCAAACTCAGGATGAGGAGTGATTAAATCATTTCCTGCATTCTTGCACCAATTTAAAAATTCATTATTTACTTTAGCGCAAACTGTATGAACCCCTTTATCATTCTCGTCTGTCTTACAACATCCGTCTCTATACCATCCAGTTAACGGATCCATAGAACAATCCTCAAGATCTTCTCCCAAAACATTTTTTTGATTATCTTCCATTAAATTTTTGT
Organism: uncultured Pelagibacteraceae bacterium; assembly: GCA_902617645.1. Classification (GTDB taxonomy): domain Bacteria; phylum Pseudomonadota; class Alphaproteobacteria; order Pelagibacterales; family Pelagibacteraceae; genus Pelagibacter. Next base: position 43,871 of record CACMXM010000002.1, read on the forward strand.
AGGATTCGGCTGTCCTTTATAAACTTTTTCTGGATCAAATTTTTTTTCTTTCTCTTCAAATTTCATTTCAATATTTCTAGCATTATCGATTTTACCTAATGGAATCGATCTATAAAAACATGATCTATAACCAACATGGCAGCTAGCACCCTCACCAATATCAACACTCATCCAAATAGAATCTTGGTCATCATCAATTCTTAATTCCTTAACTTTTTGAACAAATCCACTAGTTTTACCTTTGTGCCAAATTTGGTTTCTTGATCTGCTCCAATAATGTGCTTCCTTTGTTTCCATTGTTAATTTAAGTGCTTCTACATTCATGTAACCATGCATTAATATTTCTTTTGTATTGGCACATGTTGTCACAACTGGTATCAAGCCATCATTATCAAATTTTGGTGATAAGAGCTTACCTTCCTCTATTTCTGTAACATTTTCTCTTTTTTTAAACATATATAGTTCTTATGTAGCACATTCATAGATATATTAAATATTTTAAAAATAAGTATTTATATGTATAAGGGCTTTCATGAAATTAGTTAAAGAATTAAATAAATCAGCATTAGAAAGTGAAATTTCTGATAAGGAAGCAGAAGAAGCTTTCGTTAAAATTTTAAAATATATTGGTGAAGATCCTGGTCGAGAAGGCTTACTAGAAACTCCAAAAAGAGTTAGAAAAGCATTCAAAGAATATTTTAAAGGCTATCAAGAAGATCCTTACAAAATTTTGTCAAAAACGTTTGGAGATGTGGATGGATATAACGACATCGTAATACAAAAAAATATATCTGTTCAAAGTCACTGTGAACATCATATGGCACCTATAATTGGTATAGCTCATGTAGCCTACATTCCTAATGAAAGAGTTGTAGGATTAAGTAAGTTAGCAAGAGTAGTAGAAGCTTTTTCTAAAAGACTCCAAACTCAAGAAAGGTTAACTATGCAAATTGCTAAAACTGTTATGGAAGCTCTAGATGCAAAAGGTGTTGCTGTAACAATAGACTCTAATCATATGTGTATGACTATGAGGGGAGTAAAGAAAGAGCAAGCAACAACAGTAACTAATTACTATTTAGGTCAATTCAAAGAAGATCTAAGTTACCAAAACAGATATTTAAGATTTATTAGCAAATAAATATCTGTATAATAATTTACAGATATGTCTGATAATTTCAAAGCATTAGTTGTAAACCAAGAGGGTGATAAATTCTCCAGAGAAGTAAAATCAGTAAACAAAGAATTTTTAAAACATGGAGATGTTTTAGTAAAAGTAGAATATTCTGGATTGAACTATAAAGATGCTCTAATTTTAAAAAATGGGGCTAAATTAGTTAAAGAGTTTCCTCATATACCAGGAATAGATTTCTCAGGGACTGTTGTGGAAAGTAAAAATGAAAATTATAAACAAGGTGACGAAATTATTTGTACAGGTTGGAGAGTTGGTGAATTATATTATGGAGGATATTCACAGTATGCTAAAGTAAAAGGTGAGTTTCTTGTAAAAAGACCGAAAAATCTATCAGCAAAGCAATCAATGATATTAGGAACTGCGGGCCTCACAGCTATTCAATGCGCATTTGCAGTTAAAGCAAGAGAAGAATTATTACTACAAAAAAAAGTAGTTGATGTGATTGTGACTGGAGCTTCTGGAGGAGTTGGAAGTATGGCAGTAATGATTTTAAATAAATTAGGTATAAATGTTACTGCAGTTTCAGGAAAAAAAAAAAATCATGATTATTTAAAATCCTTAGGTGCAAAAAACCTTATAAATACTGCTGATTTGGATAAAGATGCTAGACCTCTTGATAAAGGATTATATGATGGTGCAGTAGATACTGTTGGCGGAAATATCCTAGCAAATGTTCTTTCACACATAAGAGATAAAGGAATTGTTGCAGCATGCGGTAATGCTAATCACTACAAATTAAATACAACAGTTATGCCATTTATTATTAGAGGAGTTAAGCTCTGGGGTATAAACTCAGTAGATACATCAAAAAAAAGAAGAGATTTTTTATGGGGAGAACTACCAAATCTTATAGATTTTAGTTTATTAGAAAAATCTGTTAAAGAAATAAGTCTTGATGAGCTTTTAAACACATACTCACAAATGCTTGAGGGAAAAACATCAGGAAGATACTTAATTAATCTGAGCAAGTAATGGATTGGGATAAATTAAAAATCTTTCATGCAGTAGCTGAAGCTGGAAGTTTTACTAGTGCAACGGTGATTTTAAATTTAAGTCAGTCCGCTATAAGTAGACAAATACAATCATTAGAGGAGGATTTAAAAGTCAAGTTATTTGAAAGACATGCAAGAGGCTTAACCCTCACAGAAAATGGAGAATATGTCTATAAAACTGCTCATGAGGTGATAAGTAAATTAAAAGAGGTCGAAACCTCATTAGGTGATCAAAAAAATAAACCAACCGGAAAAATCATCATTACTACAGTTAGAAGTTTTGGCACACATTGGCTTACTCCAAGAATTCAAGAATTTATGCAACTTCATCCTGAAATGGAAGTTGAGCTTATTTTCGATGATAAGGAGCTAGATTTAAGTACTAGACAAGCAGATATTGGTATTTTTATGAGAAGACCTAAACAACTAAACTACATCCAAAAAAAATTAATGGATATTAATTACCATATTTATGGCTCTAACACTTACTTAGAAAAATATGGTATGCCAAAGAGTATAGCTGACTTAAACAAGCATAAATTTATCTCTTTTGGAAAAGGAACTCCTTCACCAGTTTATAATCCAGATTGGGCGCTTAAAATTGGCATGAAAGACTCAAAAAAAAGAAAATCAATTATGAAAGTTAACAGCGTAATGGGATTATTATTGGCTGTTGAGAGTGGAGTGGGTTTAGCAGCATTGCCTGATTACTTAGTTTTTCAATCAAAAAATTTGATTAAAGTACTCCCAAAAGTTGAAGGACCAATTACTGAAGCTCACTTCGTTTACCCGCAATCTTTAAAAAATGTTGCCAGGGTTCAGGCATTTAGAAATTTTTTATATAGTAAAATTTCAGAGTGGAAATTTTAAAAACTAAGCAAAATAGGCTTTTTTAAGAGCAGATTGACGCAACTGATAATCATTCTCATTGCAAACAGTTATCAATTGCAATATAAGCAACCCAATATTTACTTAACACTGAGGAGATTAAATGAGAAAAATAACAATTTTTGCATTTATTTCATTTTTGTTTGCTTCTACTTTTGCTATCGCGAATGAAGTCAACATATTCAATGCAAGACACTATAAAGCAGACGGAGAGCTTTACAGTAAATTTACCAATATGACTGGAATAAAAGTTAATCTGATTAACGGAAAATCAGGAGCTTTAGAAAAAAGAATACTTGAAGAAGGTGCTGATGCTACTGCAGACCTTTACATCACAGCAGATGCTGGAAGATGTGGTGCTATGGATAAAAAAGGAGCACTTCAAGGAGGTTTAACTTCTGCTGCTATTAAAGCAGCTGTTCCAAAAAGTTTTAGAACAAATAAGTGGGTTGGTATCGCAAAAAGAGCAAGAATAATTTATTACTCACCAGAAAGAGTTACTGGTGCTGAATTATCTGGAATGACTTATGAAGGTTTAGCTGATCCTAAATGGAAAGGCAGATTAGTAATAAGAAAATCTAGCAACATATACAATAAATCTCTTGTAGCATCTTTGATCAAAAATAATGGTAAAGCAGCTACTGCTGAGTGGGCAAAAGGAGTTGTAGCAAATATGGCAAGAACACCTGAAGGTAATGACAGAGCACAAATTATGGCTGTTGCTGCTGGTGAAGCTGATATTGCTGTAGCGAATACTTACTATTTAGCACTTATGTTATCTGGTAAAAAAGGTGCAGAGCAACAAGAAGCTGCTAAAAAGGTTAAGGCTTTTTTCCCTAATCAAAATGATAGAGGAACACACATGAATGTTAGCTGTGCAGCTTTAGTAAAAGGTGCGCCTAATAAAGCTAATGCAGTTAAACTTGTTGAGTTTTTATTAACACCAGAGTCTCAAGAGCATTTTACAAATAATACTTTTGAGTTTCCAATGATTGATGGTGTTTCACCAAGTCCATTAGTAGTAAATAACCTAGGATTAGATTTCAAACAAGATATGAAAACTAAGCTTTCTTCTTATGGAAAAAATCAAGCTGCTGCAGTAGAGGTTATGACAGCTGCTGGTTGGAAATAAATTGATGAATAAAAAGAATTTATTTGAAATTGATCTAAATAAATCTACTAAGGGATGCGATCCGTGTGCTTTAGAGTGTGAAAAAATCAATGAAAAAATAAATAAAAGAAAGTTATCTGAGCTCAAAAATAAAGAGGTTTCACACATCCTTAGTATTTTTGAAGACAAAAAGTAATTTTCTTTACTCACAGACAAGGTTCGTAACTATTTGGTATTACCCCTTTTAGTTACGAGCCTTTAGTATTATAAGGGTAATATTTTGACAAAAAAATTTAATATTTGGTTTGTACTTTCGTTTACAATCTCATTGTTTGTATGCATACCTATTATAACTGTTTTTTCAAGTTTCTTTCAGAACACTTCAAATTATTATGAGGTTTTAAAAGATACTTTCTTAATTGAATACATTCTAAATTCATTAACTTTACTTATATTGGTTTTAGTATTTACATTTATATTAGGAACTGGAACTGCTTATTTGGTATCATTTTTTACGTTTCCTTTAAGCGATTTTTTTAAGTGGGTATTAATTTTATCTTTTGCTGTTCCACCTTATATATATGCTTATTCTTTAACAGCCTTTTTTGATAACTATGGCACTGCTTTTACTATTCTGACAAATTTACTAGGCGAGGGTGAATATAATAAAATTATTCCAAAATTTAATGGAATGTTTGGTGCTGTTTTATCAATGACATTTTCTCTATTTGCTTATGTATTCATACTCTCGAGAGCATCATTTTTGTATCAATCACAAAACCTAATTGATTTAGGAAAAAACCTTGGTTTTTCAAGATTTAAATCGTTTTTTAAGATAATATTGCCAGCAGCTAGACCTGCTATTGTTGCTGGCTTATCTCTTGTGGCAATGGAAACATTAGCAGAATTCGGTGCAGTAGATTTTTTTTCTATAAATACATTAACAACAGGCATTTATAATTCTTGGATTGCTTTTGATGATCTTGCATTTGCCAATAGAATAGCTTCATTTTTATTAGTGTTTATATTTTCCCTTTTTATAATAGAAAATTTATCAAGAAAAAAAGCTAAGTATCACTTCAATATCAAAGGTGGATTTAAACAGAAAGAAAAGATCAAACTTAAAGGCGCAAAGTCTTTCTTTGCCTTTGTGTTTTGTTTTTTTGTTTTTTTTATGAGTTTTATATTTCCATTAAGTCAAATGTTATATTGGACGATAAAATTTCCAGAAAATTTATTCGATTTACAAATTGTTACTCTTTCTCTTAATACTCTTTATCTAGCATTACTATCTAGCGTAGTATTGATATCGTTTTCTTTAATATCTAATTATGGAAACAGAGTAACAAATAACAAAACTTTAAATATCTTATCTACCATGTCAATTTCTGGATATGCAATACCAGGAGTAATACTTGCTGTCGCTTTCATAACCTTCATTGCTTGGTTTGATAATACAATAATTAAATCATTAGGATTCTTGTCTATTAAAAAAATCTTTTTTGGATCAATATTGGGTTTAGTCCTAGTTTACTTTATAAGATTTTATTCTTTAGCATTTAATGGAATAAAATCTGGTTATGAAAAAATTAATATTGCCGTTGATGAAAGCGCTTATATGTTGGGTTACTCAAAAAGAAAAACATTTATGAACATACATGTCCCCTTTTTAAGAAATTCATTATTATTAATTGTAATATTAATTTCTTTAGAAATAATAAGAGAGTTGCCCATAACTCTTATTTTAAGGCCTTTTAATTTTGAGACATTTGCAACAACGGCATATGTTTCTGCATCAGAAGATTTACTTGAAGCAGCTGCCGTACCTTCTTTATTTTTAATTTTAATTGCGTCAATCTTTATTATAATTGCATCTAAATATATTCTAAGAGAACATAATGAATAATTTTTTTGAAGTTGAAAACGTTGATTTTGTTGTTGGTGGAAATACAAAAGTTAAAAATATGTCATTTTCTATTGAGAAAGAGGGTGACATTGTTTGTCTATTAGGACCATCCGGGATCGGAAAAACTACCATATTGAGAGCTATAGCAGGATTAGAAAAAATTAAAAATGGTCATATAAAATTGAAAGGAAAAATTTTGTCTTCAGAAAAAATAAATATTGAACCAGAAAATCGAAATATATCACTAGCTTTCCAGGAAAATAGTTTGTTTCCTCATTACTCAGTAGAAAAAAATATATTATTAGGTGCTGAAAAAAATCCAGATAATAAAGACAAAAAAGTTAGTTTTGATAAGATAGTGGATTTATTAGATATTTCAAAAATATTAAATCAGTATCCACACCAAATTAGTGCTGGAGAGGCTCAAAGAGCTTCTCTTGCAAGATCTCTTTTATCTAAACCAGATTTACTTTTATTAGATGAACCTTTGTCAAATGTGGATCAAAGTCACAAAGAGGATATACAGGAAAAAATTAAAAAATTGCTCGCAAAATTAAAGATTACAACAATAATTGTAACACATGATTCTTATGAAGCTTTTTATTTAGGTACCAAGTGTGGAATAATACTAAACAATGAGCTTAAACAGTATGATGATCCTTATAATGTTTACCATCTACCTAATTCAATTGAAGTTGTTAATTTTTTAAATAGAGGAATTTTAATACCAGCAAAAGTAACTAGTCCAAAAAGTCTTGAAAATGATGAACTTGGAACGATAACCGGAAATTTTGTAAAACCATTTCCACTAGGTGCAAATGTAAAACTTTTGATTCAACCCGAGGACTTAGAACATGATGATAAAAGCAATCTTCAATTGGAAGTAGTTGATAGAAAATTTAGAGGTACAAATTTTATTTATACATTAAAGACTATGAAAAATTTACTTTTACCTGTTTTTGTTCACTCTCATCATATTCATCAACACGATTTAGAAGAAAAATTTGGAATTAAAAGACCAATTCATATCGAGCACCTAGTTTGTTTTTGATTTATTGATCACTAACATAAACTGAGACACCTCTTGAGTTTACATCAACATCAAATTTTTTATGAAGAGGTGGAAATGCTCTTTGAGAACAGTCTAATCTATCACAAGTTCTACAAGAGACGCCTATAGGTATTTCAGTTTTTTTATCATTTAAATTTAAGTTTTCAGTATAAACAAAATCTTTTGCATATTTTGCTTCGCAACCTAGTCCTATTGAGAGAATACTTTTTGCCTCACCAAATCTTCCAATACCTTTTTCTACTGTTTTAGCAATACAGACATATTTTTCACCATTTGACATTTTACTAACAGCAGCTTGAATTATTCCAGGTCTTGTGAATGCTGAATATACATTCCATCTTGGACATGCACCACCATACCTTGGTATTTCAATACCTGATAGTGAAAATCTTTTTGAGATATTTCCTGCAATATCCACTCTTAAAAAATGAAAAGGTATACCTGGCATTTTAGGATCTTGCAAACACGTTACCCTATGAGCAATTTGTTCAAAAGTTGTTGCAAAAGTATTTTGTAAAAGTTCAAGATCATATTTATTTTTCATACATTCTTTATGAAAAAGTTTGTATGGCATTAATATTGCTGCACCACAATAATTTAATAAAGCAACTTGTGTAAGTTTTTTCGACTCATCACTTGGAAAAGAAAATTTTGCTAAATAATCGTTAATTATTTTTATTGCACCCTCATGAGCTATCTGCGCAGCAACAAATAATTTTTTTGTCTCGAGTGCTACATAATCGCTTAGCAACAGTTCTTTTTTTCTTTTATCGTAAAATTTTGAAAATGGCTTTCTTTCTTCTGGGATAACGTCTTTTACAATAATATTATATTCTTTTTTTAAATATTCGTTAAGAGCAAGATATGTAGCTCTGTTGTTTACTTGAATTTTATCAAAAATAGTATTTGCATATTCTTCCAATTTAGGAAAATAGTTTTCATTTTCTTGCAAAAAATCTGATACAATTTCTCCTGGAAAAGCAGCTTTCCTTT
>CACMXM010000003.1 GCA_902617645.1 uncultured Pelagibacteraceae bacterium
ATTAAAATTGCAAATGATACTGGCATAATGAAAGCTGCGATATTACCTGACATTTGGCCTGGGGATAAAGAAGTTCCAACCATTAAAATTATTCCTGAAATTGCCAAAATAATTGAAACTAAAGTTAATTTTGAGACTTTTTCCTTCAGGAATAAATACCCAAATATTGCCAAAAATATTGTTTGGGTTTGAATTATGAAATTTGTGTTTGCAACAGTGGTATTATACATGGCAAAAACATATCCACAAAAACCAGTAGATAATATTAATCCACCTATTAATCCTGGAATTCCAGAACTAACAAAAGCAGTAAAAACTTTTTTTCTATATGTCAGTATTAAAAAAATACTAACAACTAATATAAAAAAAATTGATCTCCAAAACAAAATTTGCCACAAATTTGCACCTTGAAATGATTTAACAATAAGCCCTCCAAAACTAAGACTTAAAGCTCCAAAAAAAACCAAAAGTGGACCAGGTAATTTAGATATAATATTCATTATATTTGACTTAAAAGATTTTCAGTTTCCATTTGATATAATTTATAGAGTTTTTCTGCTTCTTTTAATTCAATTAATTCAAATTTAATTTTTTTACCTGGGGGTGTTTGTACCAATCTATCATAATCAGCACTTATAACTGCACCAATTTTTGGGTATCCTCCAATAGTTCCATGATCAGACAACATGATAATTGGATTACCATCTGCTGGAACTTGGATTACACCTTTGATTAGACCCTCTGATCTAATATTTGTTTCCTTCAAATTTTTAATTTTGGGCCCTTCAAGTCTCATGCCCATACGATCAGAAAGCTTTGTAACCAAAAATTCTTTAGAGGTTAATTCTGTTATTGATTGTTCAAAAAAATAATCAAAATTAGTTCCTTTCAATATTCTTATATATTCAATTTTTGAATTCATATATTTAAGACTTTTATTGGTATGCATATCTTTAAAATCATTAATAAAAAATTTTTCATCTTTTTGAATTTTTTTTCCATTGTTTGCACCAACATTTGATCTTACATAAGTAGAAAAGCTTTCAAAATTTTTTTTAAGATCAAAACCACCACTGACTGCAAAATATCCATAAACTGAATTATTAGTTGATATAATATCTACTTCATCATTTTTTGATAAATTATAATTTTTATAGCAATCACCAGTCATTAATTTTCCATTTTTTTTAATATTAAATTTAATATCACCTGATATAGCGAAATTTATATTTCCATCCTCAATTTTTATCAGTGGTCCTTGATAAGCAAATTCAATAACAGCCTCATTATGTTTATTTCCGACCAATTTATTTGCTATTAAATAATTTCTTTTGTCCATGGCACCACTAAAAGGTAAGCCTATATGGTAAAAATTATTCCTTCCTAAATCTTGAAAAGTTGAATTTATACCTTCTCTCAAAACTAAAATTTTATTCTTTTTCATTAAGTTTGATGTATTCTTTTTTATTAATTTCGTAAAATAACACCCTATCACCGGGATTAATTAATATTGGTTGTTTCTCATTTTTTTGATCAAAAATTTTAATTGGAGTAATTCCTAAAATATTCCAGCCACCAGGACTTTCAAAAGTGTAGATGTTTGTAAACTGTTCTGTAATGCCAACGGCTCCTTTTGGAACTTTAACTCTTGGTGTTTCTAGTCTTTCTAGTCTAATTTTTTTATCGATATCCCCTAAGAAAGGCATTCCAGCAATAAAGCCTGTCATATAACAGAAATACTCTTTATTTAGATAATTTTCTAAAATTTCTTTTTTTGTTAAATTTAATTTCAATGAAAGCCTTTCTATATCAAGGGCAAATTCATCATCACAACAAGTTGGTATTTTGATAATTTTTTGATCCTGCCTTATATAACTTTCAGAAATTTCGATGTCCTCAATTTTTTTTTTAAGCTCTGTAAAATTTACCACATTTAAGTCAAATGAGATTATTAGTTTATTATAGGAAGGAGTTAAATTGGTTATTCCGTCAATATTTTTTTTATTAATATTTTCAAAATATTTTATTACTTTTATATTTGTTTTCTGATCAACATCATTTCCAAAATCACAATATAGTGCTGCATCGCCAAGATTTGATATATTTTTAATCATGACATGTTATACTTTATCAATGGATAGTATGGAAATTAATATTAATTGTGATTTAGGAGAAAAATCCAAACTTCACTCAAACATCAATGATCCAAAATTGTTAGAAATTGTTAATTCAGCAAATATAGCATGTGGTTATCATGCTGGTGATCGTGAAACTATGAGTAGTACTATTTTAATTTCAAAGAAAAATGAAGTAAGTATTGGCGCACATCCATCTTTTAATGATCCTGAAAATTTCGGTAGAAAAAGACTTAATCTTTCTCAGAACGAAATTGAAAAATTAATTAAAGACCAATATGAAATACTTCAAAGTATTGCTGAAAAATATAATGAAAATGTAACTCATATAAAGCCACATGGAGCCTTAAATAATATGGCTTGTGAGGATATAAATTTAGCAACTATGCTTGCTAATATAATTTATAAAATAAACAAAGAATTAATTTATCTCGTTCCCACAGGTTCCAAAATGGAGTTAGCAGCAAAAAAATTAAACATGAAAATTGCTTGTGAGATTTTTGCTGATCGAAATTACGAAGATGATGGTAATTTAGTTTCTAGATCCAAACCAAATGCATTAATAATAGATCCTAATATTGCAAAAAAACATGTTTTATCTATGGTCAAAAACCAATCTATTAATTGTTATTCAGGTAAACAAATTCCTTGTGAAATAGATTCTGTATGTATCCACGGTGATAATGAAAGCTCTTTAAATACAGCAAAAGTAATAAAAGAAGAGCTTTTAAAAAATAAATTAAACTTAAAAGCTCTTAACCAAATGAAAAAATTTAAATAATGAAAAATCTAAAATTAATACTTTTATTTTTATTTGTAATTTCAACAACATTTAAAACCCACGCATACGATGGCCACGAGGAAAATTTGGGTAGAGAAGGTCCTCCTCCAGCAGGACAATACAAACTAGGTTTTAAAGAACTAGAAAGAGCAATTAAAACAGAAAAAAAAGGTAAAATAAAAAAAGCTAAAATAAAATTTGAAAAAGCCTTGGATCACTTTTTAAAAGCAAATGCTAAAGATCCTGCAAATCCTGACATACTAAACTATTTAGGTTTATGCAGTGAAAAACTAGGATTTGATGAAAATGCTGAAATTTATTATCTTTTAGGTTTAGAATTAAATGATCAGCATAATAGTATTAAGTATAATCTGGGAGTTTTTTACAAAAACCAGAATAGAATAAATGAAACAAATGAAATACTTAATTCGCTTAAAAATTGTGGATGTAATGAATACGAAAACTTAAAAATGCTTATAAATTAATTAAAATAAAGTGTTAAATTGTCCCCTAATTAAAAAGATAGTTGTCTAAAAGACTTTAATTCCTATATTGCAATTATGTTTAAAAAAATTAGTGTAATAATCATCTTCATTTTATTTTCAACTGTATCAGCTTTTTCTGCTGGAGGTGAACAATCTGATGGTGGCAATGAAGGAAGTATTTCTAAATATGATAAAGGTCATAAACTTGTTTTGTCAGGCAAGTATTGGGAAAAAAAAGCAGAAAAGTTTTTTAAAAAAGGCAATACAACCAAGGCAGAGAAAAATTTAGCTAAAGCAGAAAAGAAATACAAGAGAGCTTTTGAGTTATTTTTAGAGTCTAATAAAGAAAAGCCGAAAAATGCAGATACACTTAATTATTTAGGATTTACAAGCAGAAAACTAGGTAACTTTACTGAAGCTGAAAAATATTATTTATCTGGTTTAAAAATAAAGCCAAATCATAAAAGAATTAATCAATATCTTGGTGAACTTTACCTGAATACAAACAGAAAAGATAAGGCAATTGAGCAATTAACTATTTTAGAAAGTTGTAATTGCAAAGAATACGATCAACTCAAAGAAATAATTGACGGAAAAAGGATTTCAAAGTATTAATAAATTTTTCCTGCTAAAGATTGGAAAACATTAATATTTTAAAATATAAATCGCCTTGATAGAAGAAATTGTAATACTAACCCAAATTATTTTTATTGATATAATTTTAGCTGCGGATAATGCAATAATAATAGGATTAATAGCCGCTAACTTTGTACCAAAAAACAGAAGGCAAATAATACTTTGGGGTGTTGCAGGAGCATTAGTATTCAAAGTAGTTTTTGCTTTATTCGCTACATATTTATTTAAATTTTATTTTATTAAAATTCTCGGAGGTTTATTGTTAATTTGGATTGTTTATGATCTTAAAAAAGACTTATTTGAAATAAAAAAAGTTAAGTCACCTACAAAAAAATCAAAAGAACCGTCTTATATTCAAAGCGTATATAAAGTTTTATTTGCAGATATAACTATTAGTTTTGATAACGTTATTGGTGTGGTTGGCGCATCAAAAGGACATTTTGGCTTTATGATATTTGGATTAGTTTTATCTGTAATTCTAACTGGTGCTCTTGCTACCGTTCTTGCTAATTATATTCAGAAACATTTATGGATTGCTTACGTGGGTTTAGGTTTTATTTTGTTAGTTGCCCTTCAACTTGTTATAGGCGGATTAGTAGATTTAGAAATATTATCGATCAACGAAAACTTTAAAAAATATTTCTAATAAGAATATTTTTTTGTAGGATATTTTTTTGATTTAACCTCAGATTTAAATTTTGACACTGCTGTATTTATAATTTTTTTTATATTTACATATTTTTTAACAAACTTGATTTTAGCATCTGTTAAACCTAAAATATCATCCGTTACTAAAACTTGCCCATCACAATGAACAGAAGCTCCGATACCTATAGTTGGAATTTTTAATAAATTAGAAATTTTTTTTGAAATATCACTATAAGTACATTCTAAAACTATTGCAAACACTCCACTATTCTCCAAAGCTTTAGCGTCTTTAAATAGTTTATTTCTCTCTTTTTCAGTTTTACCTACTGATTTAAATTTACCTTTAATAGTCTGCGGTGTTAGCCCTATGTGGCCCATTACAGGAATTTTATTTTTTACTAGGTGACGAACTATATGTTGTACTCTAACTCCGCCTTCTACTTTAACTGCGTCGCACTTTGTTTCTCTCATTGCAAGCTTTGAATTTTTGAGCGCCTCAGATTTATTTCTATATGTATTATAAGGCATATCAATTACGAGAAGGCTTTTTTTTACACCCATCCTTACACTTTTTGTGTGCTCTAACATCATTTTAAGATTAACTTTTCTTGTTGTATTATAATTGTAAAGCACTGACCCTAAAGAATCGCCAACCAGAACAATATCTGCATGATTGTCTACTATTTCCGCAATATTTTTAGAGTAAGCGGTAAGACACACAATTTTAGATTTATTTTTTTTGTTTATAATTTTTTTAATTTTGTTATTCATCACTCCAACTCTATGGTGCTTGGTGGTTTAGATGTTATGTCATAAACAACTCTATTTATACCTTTAATATCATTTATTATTTTATTTGAAACAATCTGCATAAATTCTTTGTTAAAATCAAAGGTATCGGCAGTCATACCATCTTCTGAAGTAATTGCTCTTAACAAACACATATACTCATAAGTCCTATTATCTCCCATAACTCCAACAGTCTTGACTGGCAACAAAGCAGCGTAGGCTTGCCAGATCTTGTCGTATAATTTGAAATTTTTTAGTGAGTTTATAAAAATATCATCGGCATCCTTTAAAATCCTGATTTTATCTTTAGTTATTTCTCCAGGCATACGGATTGCTAATCCTGGCCCTGGAAAAGGATGTCTTAATACGATTTCTTTTGATAATTTAAGCTCTAAGCCTAATTTTCTAACTTCATCTTTAAATAATAGTTTCAATGGCTCAACTAATTTTAATTTCATTTTTTTTGGCAGGCCGCCAACATTATGGTGAGATTTTATTTTAGAAGTCTGGCTTCCTGTTACTGACTTACTTTCAATTAAATCTGGATAAAGCGTTCCTTGTGCTAAATATTTAACGTTTTTAATTTTTTTTGCATATCTCTCAAATATTTTAATAAATAAATTTCCAATTATTTTTCTTTTCTTTTCTGGATCTGAAACTTTACTTAGTTTCCTTAAAAAAAGATTTTTAGCATCTACGTAAATAAGATTTATCTTAAATTTACGTCTAAAAGTTTTAACGACTTGGATTTCCTCATTTTTTCTTAACAAACCCGTATTTACAAAAATACATGTCAGTTTTTTTCCTATTGCATTATGAATCAGCTTTGCAACAACACTACTATCAACTCCTCCTGAAAGAGCACATATTACTTTGGAATTGCTCACAATGCTTTTCACATCTTCTATAAGGATTTTTTTTTGATTTTTAGAAGACCAGTTTTTTTTTGTTTTACAGATTTTAAAAATAAAGTTTTTTAATATTATTTTTCCTCTTTCTGTATGAGTTACTTCTGGATGAAATTGTATCCCATAAAGTTTTTTAGTAGAATTTTCAATAATTGAAAATTTTGAGGTTTCAGTTTTTGCGATAACTTTAAACCCTTTTGCTAACTTTGTTACTTCGTCTGCGTGGCTCATCCAAACTTTGTTTAAACCGTTTTGATTGAAAAAGTTTTGGGTTAGCTTACTTTTATTTATTCTTTTTAATTTTGCTAAACCAAATTCTCTGTGTTTTGCTTTTTTGACTTTTCCCCCTAATTCTTTAGATATCACTTGGTGACCAAAACAAATTCCTAATATTGGAATACTCCATTCAAATAATTCTCTTCTGAACTTTACTTTTTTAGATTGATAAACATTTAATGGACCGCCAGATAAAATTATTCCTTTTATTTTAGATTTATTTAGTTTCAAATTCATTTTTTTATGACTAATTATTTCTGAATAAACGCCTAGTTCTCTAATTCTTCTAGCTATAAGTTGTGTAAATTGTGAACCAAAATCAATAATTAAAATCTTATTTAAATTATTGTTAAGATCCATTTTTTGGTTCAATATCTGCTAACGATTTTTCAATATTTTCTAATTTTTTACAAAGATTTTTACAAATTGAGGAAAAATTTTCTTTAAGTTCTTTAACTTTGGAATAATTCGATTTTTTAAGCTCATAGTTAATTAATAGATGCATTGCTTCCTCATTTCTAGGATCTAATAATAAAGTAGTATTTAAATTCTTAATTTCCTCTTTTTCATTTTCTTCATTTTTATAAATTTTTGCTAAAAATAAATAAGATTCTGCATCTTTTGGATTAAAAACAATATTTCTTTGAAATAAAAATTTAGAATCCTCATATTTTTTTTGATCAAATTTCTGTTTAGCTTCATTAAAGAAATTTTCAGATAAAGAGTGATTGCTTATAAAAAAAATAGCAATAATCGTCATCAATAGACTAAATATTTTAGAACTAATATTTTTCATCTTTTTTAATTTCATCTATATTATGTACCATACTTTCATAAAATCCTGCCTTTGTAATTTTTACAAATTTAGGTTTATTTCTTAGGTTTAAAACTTTTTTAGATCCAAGATATCCCATTGAAGATTTTAGTCCTCCAATTAGTTTAAAAATTATTTTATCTACTGGACCTTTATATTTAACAAAACCCTCAACCCCTTCTGGTACATATTTAGATTTATCTTTTTGCTTTAATTGAAAATATCTGTCAGCAGAACCCTTATTCATTGCTCCTATTGAGCCCATACCTCTAAAAACTTTATAAGTTTTTCCATTTTTTTTAAGAATTTTCCCTGGTGCCTCATTTGTACCAGCAAAAAGTGAACCGATCATTACCGCATCAGCACCAGCTGCTAGTGCTTTAGCTATATCACCTGAAAATTTTATACCTCCATCAGCAATAATTTTTACTTTTTTATTTTTTAAACCTTTTTTCACATTGATAATTGCACTTAATTGAGGAACACCTATTCCTGCGACAAGTCGAGTTGTACAAATCGAGCCTGGACCGATCCCAACTTTAATTAAATCTACACCAAGATTTGCCAAAAAGTTTGCAGCTTCAGATGTAGCTATATTACCTGCACATAACAGTGTTTTTTTATGTTTATATTTTTTAATTGTTTTAATTATTTGTTTAACTTTTTTGGTATGTCCATGAGCAGTATCTACAACAATCAAATCAATTTTTTCTTTAATTATTGCTAAGGCTCTTTTTGATTCTAAATCTCCAGCACCAACTGCAGCTCCAACTTTAAGATTTTTAGATTTAACTTTTCTAATTTCCTTTATCTGTTTATCAATTGTAAAATTTCTATGTATTACTCCTATTCCACCTGCTTTAGCTAAAGCTACGGCCATCTTAGATTCTGTTACAGTGTCCATTGCTGAGGACAATAAAGGAATATTAATCTTATAATCGTTTCTTAAGTAAGTAGATGTATCAACTTGCGATGGTAGGATTTCTGAGTACTTGGGGGCTAGAGTAACGTCATCGAAAGTAAGTGCTTCTTTAATAGGATCCATAATCCTATATATACGATTCTTAAAAAAATAAAAGAGGACTTAACGTAAAATTTTACAAATTATAAAATTTTCCTTTGAGTCTTTTCTGCTAGATGGCGGTTTAAAAACTCTTACTTCTTTGAATATTTGTTTAGCTTCAGAAACAATTTCATTAAAACTTGTGCCCATAAATAACTTTGAAATAAATTTCCCCCTCTGATTTAATTGGTTTTTTGCGAAACTCATTGCATCACTACAAAGTTCTCCTGTTACAATGGAGTCAAGATTCTTATTTCCAGTTGTGTTTACTGCCATATCAGAAACAACTAGGTCTACTTTTTTATTGAAATATTCCCTAATTTTTTGCTTATATATTTCCTCGGAAAAATCACCGATTAATTGGTGAACTTTATTGATCTTTTGAAATTCTAACAAATCTATTGCTAAAATTTTTCCATTTTGGATATTTTTTGAAAGATATTGAGACCAACTTCCTGGCGCTGCTCCTAAATCTATGGCTGTATAGACTTCTTTTAATATTTTAAATTTTTCATCAATTTCTTTTAGTTTATAAATTGCTCTTGAACGATAACCTTCTATTTTAGATTTTCGTACATAGATATCTCTACGCTGTTTATTAATCCAATTTTTTGAGATTTTATTTTTTTTCAATTAATGACCAAACCTTAAGCTTTTTAAAATAGTTTTATTTTCTAAAGTTTGAATTTGAATTTTTACTGAACTATCAATTCTCATATCTTTTTTGTTATCCCAAATACCTGCTGCAAGATGCATTATTCCAATTTTGCTATTTGGTAGAAAAGGTTCTACAAATTTGTCTCTACCTTCATCAAATTTAGGTAGAAGGTTGCTTGCAATCCAATTACAGTTTAATGGTAGAAATTCAGTAACAACATTATCTATATAAATACTCATATTAATTGCTAGACCTTCGGAGCCAAATATTTTTCCTGATTTTAATGTGGTTTCTAAATTTTTTTGCCATGTATTCCAACAACTTGAGTTTTTCTCTAGAGAAAAAACTCCGATATTTACATGAGGAGCGAAAGCAAGTTTTCTTGCTTTATCTATTCCTATTCTAGAACTGACAGCATGTTTAAAATTTTGTGATTTTATTACTGCTATCTTTCCAATAAGCCAATTTACTTTAGAAGTAACCCTATAACCTGGACCTATTGTTTGAGTAATTCCTAGCTTACCATTTTCACAAGCTTTAAAATACAGGTCGATTGCATTCCAATCATTTACCCATGCATCGCAATCAATCCAAAGGTATTTTTCATAATTAGGAAAATATTTTGGTAAAAAAGCCCTAGAAACCTGACTCTTCAACCACTCTTTTCCTTTTACTTTAATTGATGAAACTTGAATATCCCATTCTGCACTTTTTATTTCATCTACTTTATCTGCAAGTTTGTTTAATTGCTCTTGCTCTAAACCAGCATCTAAAATACATATTGCTACGGAATTACTTTGATCGAATTGTTTTATTGAATCTATAAGTTCATTTAGTAGATTAAAATAATTTGAATCAGCTAAAGAAACTATAACATTTTTTTTCATTTATAACATATCTTCAGGCTCGTCTTCAGCAGATATTTTATTTGACAGTGAACCTTTTTTCAATTTTTGATAATGAAAAATGCTGAATGGAATAGCTAAAAGATAAATCAAAGAGCCTATTGAAATTACATTAAAAGGAAATATTAATAAAAGTCCAAAAAGTAAAACTATTCCTAAAAGTAAAAATATTGTTGTACTTCTAGGAACAACAATTTTTTTGAATGAATAAGTTGGTATTTTGCTTATTAATAAAATCGATACAATTATAAAAAGAATTGGTGTTATTAATTCTATATTGTAATTAAATACGTTTAATCCACTTTGTTCATAAACAAGAGGGCTCAGCACTAAAATACCTCCTGCAGGTGATGGAACGCCTTGAAAAAAATTATCTCTCCAAGATGGTTCTCCGCCAGTATTTACGTTAAACCTAGCCAATCTTAAAGCAACGCACACAACATAGATTAAAGAAATCAACCAACCAATTTTTCCAAGAGCATTTAGCGTCCAAAAATACATTATAAATGCGGGTGCAACACCAAAACTTATAATATCTGTTAGAGAATCTAGTTCTTTACCGACCTTAGAAGTTCCTTTTATTAATCTTGCAATTCTTCCGTCTAAGCCATCAATTATTGCAGCACATACAATAGCTACTATTGCAAGTTTAAAGTTTTGATTTAGAGCAAAGTTAATAGAAGTTAAGCCAATACATACGCCAATAAGTGTTAATGTATTAGGTAAAATTACCCTTGCACTTTTATCTGTTACAATTTTAAATTTTTTTCTTGGTTCATTCATTTTATCTTTTAGCAATAAGTGACTCCCCAGCTATAGTTTTCTGATTGACTTTAACAAGTGGTTTATAATTTTCAAAATACAGGTCTGCTCTACTTCCAAATCTTATCATCCCAATTCTCTCTCCTTGTTTGAGATCTGAATTTTCTGAAGTATCAGTAACAATCCTTCTTGCTATTAAACCTGCTATTTGAACTACAATTATATCTTCGCCTTTTGAATTAGTAATTTTGTAGTAATTTCTCTCATTTTCTTCACTAGCTTTATCAAGAGAAGCGTTAAAAAATTTTCCTGGCTTGTACAAAATTTCTGAAACTTTTCCTGCACAAGGCGATCTATTTACATGGCAATCGAAAACATTCATAAAAATACTTACTTTAGTAAATTTTTTATTTTCTAAATTAAGCTCTTTTGGTCCTTCATTTTCTTGAACTTGTAAAACTAAACCATCTGCTGGACTTACCAAATAATCATCATCATCTATTGAATATCTTTCAGGATCTCTAAAAAAATAGTAACACCAAATTGTAAGAACTAATCCAATTAATCCTAAGAAGCTGCTAATTAAGTATAAAATTATTGTAGCAACTGTAAAAATTACTAAAAATTTATAGCCTTCGTTATGAATTGGTGGAAATACTTTGTCTATCATAATTATATATTTGGTAATATGGTCCTAATATGTATATTAAACTCCAAAATTCAATTATTAAGATATATACTCTAATATGAGCAAAATTAAGGTTAAAAACCCAATTGTAGAGCTAGATGGCGATGAAATGACTAGGGTAATTTGGGATTTCATAAAAAATAAGCTTGTCCTTCCTTATTTAGAGTTAGATATAAAATATTACGACTTAGGAATTAAAAGTAGAGATAATACTTCTGATAAAATTACTGTCGACTGTGCACACGCAATTAAAAAATATGGTGTAGGAATTAAATGTGCAACAATTACGCCAGATGAAGCAAGGGTTAAAGAATTTAATTTGAGGAAGATGTGGAGATCTCCAAATGGAACAATAAGGAATATTTTGGGAGGAACTGTTTTTAGAGAGCCTATATTATGCAAAAATATTCCAAAGCTAGTTCCAAGTTGGGAAAATCCAATCTGTATTGGTAGACACGCATTTGGAGATCAATATAGAGCAACTGATTTTCAGGTGCCAGGAAAAGGAAAATTAGAAATAAAATGGACATCAGAAGATGGAAAAGACAAAAAAGAATTTGAGGTTTTTAACTTTCCTGGTCCAGGTATAGCTCTTTCAATGTATAACTTAGATCAATCAATCATAGATTTTGCAAGATCATGCATGAACTATGGTCTTAATAGAAAATGGCCTGTATTCCTGTCAACCAAAAATACAATCTTAAAAAAATATGACGGAAGATTTAAAGATTTATTTCAAGAAGTATATGAAAACGAATTTAAAGAGAAATTCAAAGAAAGAGGAATTACTTACGAACATAGATTAATTGATGATATGGTTGCATGCGCTATGAAATGGAATGGTAATTATATATGGGCTTGCAAAAATTATGATGGTGATGTTCAGTCAGATACAGTTGCACAAGGTTTCGGATCACTAGGTTTAATGTCTAGTGTTCTAATGAGTCCAGATGGTAAAACAATTGAAGCAGAAGCTGCACATGGAACCGTAACAAGGCATTACAGATTACACCAACAAGGTAAAGAAACTTCAACAAACCCTATTGCATCAATATTTGCATGGGCAAGAGGTTTGTATCACAGAGCAAAATTAGATAATAATGAGGATTTAAAAAAATTTGTAAAAAACTTAGAAAAAACTTGCATCCAAACTGTAGAGTCTGGATCTATGACCAAAGACTTAGCAATTTTAGTAGGTCCATCAACTAAACATTTGTCCACAAATCAATTCTTAGATGTAATTGATGCGAACTTGAGAAAAAGATTAAACTAAAGTTTTTAAGCTTTTAAAAGCATCCTCAATTTTATCTTTGTTTACTCCTCCAGCTTGAGCAA
Organism: uncultured Pelagibacteraceae bacterium; assembly: GCA_902617645.1. Taxonomy (GTDB): domain Bacteria; phylum Pseudomonadota; class Alphaproteobacteria; order Pelagibacterales; family Pelagibacteraceae; genus Pelagibacter. The sequence goes on from CACMXM010000003.1 coordinate 12,884, forward strand.
AATCAGGTCTTCCTCCACCACCTTTTCCGCCAATAATCTCTGATCCATTTTTAACAAATTTAACAGCATCATATTTACTTTTAAGCTTATCTGTTACACCTACTGCTAAGCCCACCTTGTCATCTTTGCTTGCAAAAATAATTACTATTCCCTCTCCAATTTCTTTTTTTCCATTATCAATTAATCTTCTTAATTCTTTTGGAGGAAGTCCATCAATTTTTTGCATTCTTACATTAACACCATTAATTTTTTGATCATTAACAATATTTTTTGATTTGTTATTTATTATTTCATTAATGGATAACTTTTCTAATTCTTTATTTAATTCTTTGATTAAATCTTTTTTATTTTCTTTATTTATATTTGGTTTTCCGCCAAGTTTTTTAATTTCTTCAGATAATATTTTTATTGTTTCTTCATCCTTTTGTTCAGAAAGACTAGATTGTTTTTCTTTATTTTTTAAAAATTCATCTAATTGTTTGTCTCTAAGAGCTTCAACTCTTCTAACACCCGCTGCTATTGCTGATTGACTAACAACTTTAAAATTCCCAATATCACTAGTGTTTTTAACATGTGTTCCACCACATAATTCGGTTGAAAAATATTTATTTCCTTCTTCACCCATAAAAACCACCCTAACTTCATCTCCATACTTTTCTCCAAATAATGCTAATGCGCCATGAGCAATACCTTCTTTTGGTGTCATAATTCTTGTAATCACCTCTGATTTTTTACTCACGATTTGGTTTACATACTCATCTATTTTTACCATTTCATCATTAGAAATTGGCTTCATATGACTAAAGTCAAAACGTAATCTATCTGGAGCAACTAATGATCCTTTTTGCATCACGTGTGTTCCCAGTATTCTCCTTAAAGACTCATGTAATAAATGAGTTGCTGAATGATATGCCTTAACATTTTCTCGTCTTTCAATATCAATTTTTAGTTCTACGTTATCTTTTAATTTGAAGTTACCTTTTTCGACTTTTCCGTAATGAACAAATAGGTTACCTAATTTTTTTTGAACATCTGAAACTTTAAAAATATTATTTCCATTAGATATTGTTCCATTATCACCAACTTGACCTCCAGACTCACCATAAAATGGGGTCTGGTTTAAAATTACCATACCTTCATCACCTTCTTTTAAACTATCAGATTGTTTATTATTTTTAATTAAACCTAAAATTACTCCTTCTGCTTGATTAGATTCATAACCTAAAAATTCTGTTGAGCCTATTTTGTCTTTAATTCCAAACCATATTTCATCTACTGAACTATCACCTGATCCTTTCCAATTCTTCTTTGCAAGTTCCTTACTGTCTTTCATTAGCTTGTTAAATTTTTCGTGGTCTAAGCTTAGTGATTTATTTTTAAGAATGTCCTCTGTTAAGTCTAAAGGGAAACCATAAGTGTCATAAAGTTTGAAAGCTACTTCACCAGGCAAAACTTTATCTATCTTTTCAATCTCATCATCTAATATCTTCATACCTCTTTCTAAAAGAACTAAGAATTTTTCCTCCTCCATTTTTAAGGTTTCTTTAATTAATGATTGTGCTCTTTCCAACTCAGGATAATTACCAGACATTTCGTTTTCTAAAGTTTTAAATATATTATAAAAAATTGGTTCTTTAGCTCCTAGCAGATGTGAATGCCTCATTCCCCGTCTCATAATTCTTCTCAAAACATAACCTCGCCCCTCATTTGAAGGTAAAACTCCTTCTGCTAATAAAAATGAACTTGCTCTTAAATGGTCTGCAATTACTCTAAAACTAGACAGGTTTTTATCTGTAGGTTTTACTTTAACAGTATCAGAAATTGAATTTATTAATTTTAAAAAGTGATCAGTTTTATAGTTATCATGTGTGCCTTGAAGTAATGCAGCAATTCTCTCTAGTCCCATTCCAGTATCAACGGATGGTTTGGGTAAATCAATTCTTTTATCTTTGGTTACTTGCTCATATTGCATGAAAACCAAATTCCAAATTTCAATATATCTATCACCATCTTGATCTTTTGTTCCTGGAAGTCCTCCTTGTAAGTGATCTCCATGATCGTAAAATATCTCAGAACATGGTCCGCAAGGTCCTGTTTCACCCATTGACCAAAAGTTGTCTGATGTTGCTATTCTAATTATTCTATCCTCACCAAAGCCTGTAATTTTCTTCCACAAATTAAAGGCCTCATCATCCTCATTAAAAATAGTAAAATAAAGTTTATTTTTATCTAATCCAAAATCTTTTGTAATTAAGTTCCAAGCAAGTTCAATTGCTCTTTCTTTAAAATAATCCCCAAATGAAAAGTTACCCAGCATTTCAAAAAATGTGTGATGTCTTGGAGTGTATCCAACATTTTCTAAATCATTGTGTTTTCCACCAGCTCGTACGCATTTTTGAGAAGTTGTAGCTCTTTTATAATCTCTTTTTTCAAGGCCTGTAAAAACATTTTTAAACTGAACCATCCCTGAGTTTGCAAACATCAACGTTGGATCGTTATTTGGCACTAAATTACTCGAGTCAACGATTGTATGACCGTTTTTCTCAAAATATTTTAAGAAAGTTTTTCTTATCTCGTTTAGTGATTTGTCGGCCATATTTTTAAAATACAGCTTTTTTAATTGATGTCTAGATAACTATAGGGAAAAAAGGCGCTTAAAATAAGCGCCTTTTTAGATAACTAAAAGTTAATTCTTTTTAGATGGTGTCTCTTCTTTTTCTTCTGCTTTTACTTTTTCTTGATCGATAGGATTGCCCTCAATCTTTTTTGAAATCAAGCCAGCTTTCTCTCTAATAGCCATTTCAATTTCAGCAGCAGCTTTTGGATTTTGTTCAAGGTAAAGTTTTGCATTTTCCTTCCCTTGTCCAATTTTCTCACCCTTATAAGCATACCAAGCACCAGATTTTTCAACTATGTCTGCTTTTACTCCAAGGTCTATTAATTCCCCCGTTTTGCTAATTCCTTTTCCATACATTAAGTCGAATTCAACAACTTTAAATGGTGGCGCAACTTTATTTTTTACTACCTTCACTCTTGTTGCATTTCCAATAATTTGCTCTTTATCTTTAATCGCACCAATTCTTCTAATATCCATTCTAACTGATGAATAAAACTTTAATGAGTTACCACCTGATGTAGTTTCTGGACTTCCAAACATAACACCAATTTTCATTCTAATTTGGTTAATGAAAATAACCATTGTGTTTGTTCTAGAAATCGAACCTGTTAATTTTCTTAGTGCTTGAGACATCAGTCTTGCTTGTAGACCAACATGATGATCTCCCATATCTCCTTCTATTTCTGCTCTAGGAGTTAATGCTGCAACAGAGTCAACAACTAGAACCGACATTGAACCTGATTTTATTAAAGTGTCAGTAATTTCTAAGGCTTGTTCACCAGTATCTGGCTGCGAAATTAGTAATTCTTCAGTATTAACACCTAATTTTTTTGCATAAACAGGATCTAATGCATGCTCTGCATCAACAAATCCACAAATACCACCTGCCTTTTGTGCTTCTGCCACTACTTGAAGCGCAAGTGTTGTTTTTCCAGAAGATTCTGGTCCATAAATTTCGATAATTCTTCCTTTTGGAAGACCACCAATTCCAAGAGCCAGGTCTAAGCTTAAAGATCCTGTTGAAACTGACTCAACATCCATAGCTTTCTGTTGACCAAGCTTCATTACAGAGCCTTTACCAAAAGTATCCGTAATTTGATCTATAGCTGCGTCTAGCGCCTTGTTTTTCTCTTTGTTTTCCAAATCTTTGTCTTTTGCGGTTTTAACCACTTTTAAGTTATTTTTTGTCATTTAATGCCTCTTTTTTTTGCGTTTTTTGTCACTCGAATCATGTTATTAAATGTACACATTTTGTTCTCATTGGCAAGAACTTAATTTATTTAGATAAATTAAGCTAAAAATAGCCTAATTATTGAAACCTAGATGATCGGCGCTCAAAACACCAACTGATTGAAGAAGTTTAAATTTTGATAATAAAAATTCTCTCTCTGAATTTGCAAGACTTATTTGGGAATTGAGTAAAATAGAATTTGATTGAATCACATCCAATGTGGATCTACCTTTGCCACTTTCATATTCTGCGGTAATTCCTTCATTTGCTATTTGAGCTGCTCTTACCTGTAACTTAACAGATTCTAACATACTTGCATTTGATTTCATGTTTGACCAAGCAGTGGTTACATTAGTATCGTTAATTCTTAACGCATTATCTAATAATAATTTTTTTCTATTTCTTAAGTTTTTAGATTTACTTAAGCTAGCATAATTTTTTCCTCCAGAAAAAAGCGGCCATGATACTGTTGCTTGAACAGTCTCTTTATCTTGTTGGTCAATTGTAGAACTTAAGTCATCAGTTTCTTTAGTTTCAAAAGACAATGTTGCAGATGGTGACAAATCAGATTGTGAAATCTTTACGTCTTGTTCTGATTGCTCATACTCTAGTTTTGCAATAATTAGTTCTGGGTTATTGGTTTTTGATAAATTAATTGCATTTTCTAAAGTCATAGGAATTTTTAAATTTAAATCAGAATTTTTATTTAATGCAAAAGTATCTTGAATTGGACCTATAACATTTTCATAGTTTAATCTTGCTGTAACAACTTCATTTTTAGCTTGAATAAATTTTGCTTGTGCCTCTGCTAATGAGGATTCCGATTGCGCAAGATCAGCCACACTAACTTCTCCTCTATCTAATCTAATTCTGTCAGTTTCAACTTGTCTTTCAAGTAAACCGACATTTCTTTCATTAATTGAAAATTTTTCATTTGCCACAATCATTCCAGAAAAAGCTTCAACTGCTTTAAGTAGTATTTCCTGTTCAGATTTTAATAATTTTGCATCAGCTAGATCTAAACCCAATTTACTCTTTTTGAAATCAGCAATACCACCAAAACCTTGGAAAATTTTTTGTTCTATTTTAACTGATTTTGACTCTGGATTAACATCGGTAATTGTAGCATTTGTGCCATCCCGATTAGTTAATCTTGAAGTATCCTCTGAACTTTTAGAACCCGATAATGTTATCGAAGGTAAAAAATCACTTCTTGAAATATTAAGATCTGATTTTGATACTTTAATATTTTCTCTTTCAGCATTTAATTCTGGATTATTTTGATATGCCTCTTTTAATGCTTGAGACAAATTAATTGCAAAAGCATTAGAGGTTAAAAAATAAAAAGCTAAAATTATTAATATTTTTTTCATTTGTTATATTTTAGTTTTGTAATTTGATGATGTCCATTTAATGACATCACAATTGACGAGTATTTTGTTGCAGTTTTAAACATATGTTCAGTAATTCTTTGGTATGTCATCATAAAATTTAATACTTCTTGTTTATTCATTACCTTGGAGTTTTTCTTATTTTTATTTTTTATTTTTAATTTTTTTTCTTGAACCAATCTCCACTTTCTTAATAAGGCAAAATTTTCTGCTTTCAAATATAACAAACAATCCATCATGCTATGAAATGTTTTATATTTATTTTTAAGATTTAAATTAACATATTTTCTCCACTTCATAGATTTATCATTAAATCTTTCTAAAGAGTTAATGGGTTTTATAAGTTGTTTTGTGCTTTGAGATTTTGCACCAACACACCAACCTTCGAAAATTACAATATCTGGTTTTGATTTGACTTTATACCATTTATTTTTTGAAAGCCTGTCATCTATAGATTTATCAAATTTTGGAAGAGATAAGCTTTTTAACTTTTTTGCTTTAACTTTCCTAAACAAATTAAGCATCATATCAATATCATGAGTTCCTGGAACTCCTCTAGTTTTTAACAATGGATGAACTTTTTTAGACAAAATAATTCTTTCTTTTCTTGTTTTATAAAAATCGTCAATTGAAATTTTAAATACGTTTAATTTGAAATATTTTTCCAGAATTATTTTAATTATTGAAGAGATTGTTGTTTTCCCAGTTCCTTGACCACCCGATAAACCAACAATCATGGTTTTGTTTTTTTTCACTTTTTTAGCCATCCAAAAACAAACCGGTATAAGGAAAGATCTCAACATTTTATCTTTATTTTTAAATTTTTCGCTAGAAATTTCTTGAGTTGATATAAACCTATAACAAGGTTTTTTGACTTTATTTAAACATGCAGAAATTTGGGACATTTTATTTTTTATCTAAAGGATGATTCCGACCATCATTTACAGCTACATCTTTAAATTTGAAAATATCAATGTCATCTATACAAGCAACATTTATTCCATAAATTTTTGGATTTATTCTTGGTCTATTATGTGTATGAATTCCACAGTTAGTACAAAAATAATGTTTAGCAGTATTAGTATAAAATTGATAAAGTTTTAAAGAATCCTCTCCTTTAATTAATTTAAAATCATTTTCACCTAATACTCCAATTACGTATCCTTTTTTTTTACAGATAGAACAATTGCATCTCATTATTTTTTCAATTCCATTGTCTGGAATGTTTACTTCAGCTTCTACATTTCCACAGTGGCATTTTAATTTTTTTATCATTATTTTTTCCTATCTAATATATGATTATGTCCATCATTTATTCTTACTTTAAATTTAAATAGCTCATCTTCTGTTATTCCATTTAAGCATCCTACATTTATACCATATGTATTAGGATCTGCTCTTCTTTGATTGTGTGTATATATTCCACAATTAGTACAAAAATAATGTTTAGCAACGTTTGTATTGAATTGATAAAATTTTAATAACTCTTCTCCTTTTGTCACTTTCAAATCTTTTTTATCAATCACAGTGCTTATTGCTCCCTTTCTTTTACACATTGAACAATTGCATCTGTAAAGATCTTCTAAGCCTTTGGTTAAATTCACTTCAATTTCAATTTGACCACAATGACAATTCAATTTTTCCATAATTTATATCTAGGCAATCTATCCCTTGTCCAAGTTATCCACAATCCAACAAAATGTAGTTTGGATGTTCACGTTTTGATTCACTTTTGATTCAGTTCCAGACTCAAAATACAACCTATTTGACACTATTGAATAAGTGTTGTACTAATGAGAACAAAATAAGAACATTTATTATGAAACTGACTATACCTTACTATTTACACAAAGCAGGAGCTGGTTTTCCGTCTCCAGCTACCGACTACATAGAGGAAGATATAGATCTAAACGTTCACTTAATTAAGAATGTTCCAGCAACTTTTGTAATCAGAGTTCAGGGAAAATCAATGACTGATGTTGGTATCAATGATGGAGATATATTGGTCGTCGATAAAAGTTTAACACCTAGAAATTTTTCAACTGTAATTGCAAATGTTCATGACGAATTAGTGGTTAAAAGCTTTGTACAAGAAAGAGATAAAAAATTTTTAACCTCAGGATCTAAAAATTTCAAAGATAGAATTTTAATTAACGAAGAAGAAGATATTTTTATTTGGGGAGTTGTAACTTATGTCATCCACTCAGTATACTAAAAAAATCGCGTTAATTGATTGCAATTCTTTCTATGTTTCTTGTGAAAGATTATTTAACCCAAAAATAAGAAAAAAACCTGTTGTAGTTTTATCTAATAATGACGGCTGTATAATTTCAAGGTCTAATGAAGCAAAAGCTTTAGGTATTAAAATGGGTGAACCTTACTTTAAAGCAAAAGATATAATTATAAAAAATAAAGTAAATGTATTTTCATCAAATTATTCTTTATACGGTGATTTATCGAGAAGAGTAATGAGAACTCTAAAAAGATTTAATTCCGATATAGAGGTTTATTCAATTGATGAAGCATTTATAGATTTATCAAACTTTTCTGACGAAGAAGTTGAAGAAGTTGGGAAGGAAATCAGGAATACTGTTTTACAGTGGACAGGGATACCAACAAGTATTGGTATAGCAAAAACAAAAACTTTAAGTAAAATTGCAAATCACATTGCAAAGAAAAAACAATCTGGTGTTACGAGTTTAATTGGTATTGAAAATCTTGATCCGATATTAGAAAAAATTGAAATAAATGATGTATGGGGAGTTGGAAGACAGTTAACTAAATTTTATCAAAAACACGGCGTTTATAACGCCAAGCAATTAAAAAATAAATCAAATACCTGGATTAAAAAATGTTCGAATGTTTTAAGTTCAAGAACAGCAATGGAGCTTAGAGGTATTCCTTGTATTGATTTAGAAACAACACAATCAAAAAGAAAAAGTTGTGTTGTGTCTCGTTCATTTGGAAAAAGAGTTGAGCATTTCCAAGAACTAAAAGAAGCAGTTGCAAGTTATTGTTTAAATGCTTCTGAGAAAATTAGGTCAGAAAATTTAGTTGCAAAAGCGATAACCGTTTTTGTTAGAACAAGTCCTTTCCAAAGAAATTTTGGTTATTATTCAAATTCAAAAACAGTTGATTTTCCGATTGCAACGAACAATAGTATAGAAACTGTTACAGTTGCAGTTTCAATATTAGAAGAAATATTTAAACATGGTTGTCGATATCAAAAAGCAGGGGTGATGCTAACAGGATTATCAAATGAAAATGATAAGGAAAATTTATTCTCATCCGAAAAAGATGAAAAAATAAATAGATTAATGAGATCAATGGATAATACAAATTACCGTTATGGAAGATCTACGTTAAGTCTTGCAAGTGCGGGTGTTTACAAAAAGTGGAATATGAGAAGAGAACATTCATCTAAAATTGATACAGCTGACTTTTATTCACTGCCAAAAATAAAAACTACTTAGAGAAATGACAATTTGGCTCAACAACAGTCCAAGAAGCGCTACCAAAGCCTTTTTTTTTAATATTTAAGAAATTATAAACTATTTTACTCTGATAAGAATTAAGTTCACTTTTATTTTCAGACCATTTTTTTAATCTTTTTACATTTTCATGATCAGGAAAACGCGTTGCATAAGCGTATAACCAACCCCAATTACTTCCTGAATTAGACCTTAAATCTTGAACCTTGTAATCTTTAGCTGGTCCTGGCCATCTATTTTCTTTAGCATACTTGAAAACTTTTTCATTATTCTCAGTAAAATCAATAAAAAATTTAACTAAGTTATGATAATTTTTGCCTTTGAAATTTAAGTCCCAAATATTGTATCCTTGATGTTCAGCTATTATTGCTATGACAGCGAGTGCATTCATCGCTCTTCCTTGATAGAACATTGCTCTTCCACCTCTTCTTGTTTCAATCGGCATACTTCCATCTTTTCGTTGGTATTTAATTGCTGCCTCATAGTTTTTAAATGCTTTTCTAAACAATTTGCTATCATTCAATAAAACGCCTAATTGCATGTGAGAAACGGCTGAAGATAAAGCATGATTATGTGCTCTTCTAGGAACACCAGAGGCACCACCATAATCATAATTTTTTAAACCATACATGAGATGTTGGTTTTTCTTTACAATTTTTTTGAACCAGTCTTTTATAATTTTATCTTCATTTTCTGGGATATTTATAACTTGCTTAGCGAAAGAGTAAGCTGCCATCATTGGAGATGCTATATAAAGATTTACGGTAAGCGTATCATTCCAATGTCTTCCTTCATGATCTGAGGGGCCTGTTCTTTGTGCAGCATTTGCTTTTGCCCATTCTAAAATAACTCTCTTAACATTCTGGCAAGCTTCAATATTTCCTCCTGAACATGGGAAACTAAAGTTCTCAAATTTATTTTGTGCATGATTAAATCTATCATCCAGACCATATCCCTCAGGCGCTTCAACTTTTAAAACAGGTGTAACAAAGTTATTTTCAGGACTGACATATAATTCTGTTTGGCAATTCTTTAAATTTGCTGGTATTGGAAATATAATTTCAGGATTATTAATTTCAGCTTTTTTTTTTATTTGTTTAAAATTTGCAGATGCAGATGTACAAAATAAAATTAAAAAAAATACAAGAATATATCTAAACATTTTGCTTAGATAGGTTGATCACCTTCTATAGCAACTCTATCCATTACTCTTTCGTGTCCCAACCCTCTTCCAGGAAAAAAATCTGATAAACCTTGATGTTGAGTGCTTCTATTATCCCAAATCGCAACAGCATTCTCAGTCCACTTAAATCTACATGTAAGATCTAATCTTTCTTGATGAGTGTATAATTTTTTTAATACTTCATCACTTTCATTTTCTTCAAGGCCCTCGATTCTTTTTGTGTACATAGAGTTTACATAAAGAATTTTTTTTCCCGTTTCTGGGTGGGTTCTTACAATTGGATGACTGTTTGAATATTCATCTATATTTCCATTACCCTCCATGCCTTTATATGCTTCAACGAATGCTGCAGCACCAAGAGAGCTATGAATAGCTTTCTTATCTTTTATTTTTTCTTTAAGTTCACTATCTAAAGTTTCATAAGCTAATTCCATATTTGAAAACATTGTATCGCCACCAACAGGAGGAATTTTAATTGATCTTAAAATAATTACTTTTGTAGGCTTTGGATTATAACTTACATCTGTATGCCAATTTTCTCCCCATTGGTGTTTTTCATCAGGTTTTTTGATTATTCTTATTATCTCAGGATACTCTTCTCTACCTTTTACATAAACGTGTTTTTCAAGAGGTCCAAAGTTCTTAGCAAAATTAATCTGCTGTTCTGCTGTAATATTTTGATTTCTAAAAAAAAGAACCTTATGTTCTAGCAATAAATCATTAATCGTTTTCCAATTTGTCTCAGAAGAATCTTTTAAATCTACACCTTTGATTTCTGCACCTAATGCACCTGAAATAAGATTTATTTCCATAAATTAATTTTATCAATTTTAAAAAAATTAAGTAGTAAATTATTTACCTATAACAACAATAGTTAAATCATCACTTAATTTTTTTATTTTTGACGAGTCAGTTATCTCTTTAGTAATGTTATTAAGCTCATCATTAACATTTTTGCTAAAATTATTATTTATGACCTTTTTTGAACCTTCAATGCCAATTTCTTGATTATTTTCATCCAAACTTTCTGATAATCCATCGGTAAATGCATATAGCCTGTTACTATTAAGATTAATTTTATTAATAGAATAATTTGATTTTGTTTTTTGTATAATCACACCTAGTGGTGGTGATTTGCTCTCAAATTCCTCAAAGTTTCCACTCTTGTCTCTTATTAAAGCTGGTTGATGACCCGCATTTACCCATGAAATTTCTCCTGTGATTAAATTATAATTTCCTATAATTGAAGTTACAAACATTCCACTAGTTTTAGTTAAATACAGGTCATTGTTCATGTGAAATGCAATTTCATCTACATCCACTTTATCTCTAGACATTATTTCAAATAATGTAGATGCTTTTGCCATAACCATTCCTGCATGTATCCCTTTGCCGGCTACATCTGCAATTATAAAATAGACACTGTCATTATGAGGGTAAAAACTAAAAAAATCTCCTGACACTTCTCTTGCAGCTATATTTATACCTTGAACAGGATAATTTTTTAAATTTCTTTTTGGTAAAAAGTTTTCTTGAACCTTTACTGCTAGCTTAACTTCTTTTGATATTCTTTCACGCCACCTATTTTTTTCTTCCTCACTTGTTTCTAACTTACTCATTAATTTATTGTAATAAAGGCCAATCACACCGCCAGCAGTAAATGGATCCTGTGGACCTCTAATTTTCAGATCACCTGATTCTGATTGTTTATCTAAAATAGAAATAAGATCATGTTCAACTGAAACTGCATTGTGCTCAGCAATATTTAATCCTAGCTCTTCTTGTACAGGACTTACCCTTAGAGGATAAAATTTATTAACTAAACTCAACACTGTGTAAGATGAAACAAACGTAAATAAACCAATTGACACAATACCGATTAATTGAATTTTAATTTGAGAAAATCTATCTAAACCGGTATCTAAAATATTTAAATCTCCAAATATACCAACCGCTAAAGTTCCCCAAATACCAGCTGCTAAATGTACTGGAACAGCACCAACTACATCATCAATTTCAAAGTTATTTAATGTTTCATTTACTATAATTGCAATTATTGCTCCTAATATTCCAACTAAAATTGAGACAACTGATGTCATTGAATTACATCCTGCTGTGATTGCTACTAGTCCTGCTAATGGACCTAAAATAATATAAAAAGGATCGGGTTTTTTATATTTAAAGTAAGAAATAGTTAAACCGGTTAGTAAACCAAACGCTGCTGCTAAAAATGTATTTATTAAAATTAATGGAACAGCTTCATCCATTGCTCCATTACTTCCTCCATTAAAACCAAACCAACCAAACCATAAAATAAGTGTGCCTAAAACTGCTAAAGGGAAACTAGATCCAGTAAATTTTCCTTTATTCGCCTCAGAATATTTACCTATTCTTGGGCCCAATATAATTACAGCTGCCAAAGCAATCCATCCTCCCACAGAGTGAACTATTGTGCTGCCAGCAAAATCTATAAATCCTAAGTCTGATAGCCAACCAGTAGATTTTACTGAACCTGTAAGATAACTCGAAGACCATGCCCAATGACCAACAACAGGATAGATGACTCCAGTTGCTAAAACTGTCATAATTAAATATCCATTAAATTTCATTCTTTCCGCAACAGCACCAGAAATAATAGTTGCGGCAGTAGCAACAAACATTGCCTGAAAAACAAAGTAAGTCATATATTCTGCTTTTTCTGTTTTGAAAAAAAACAAGTCGGTACCAAAAAAACCATTATAAGAAGTACCAAACATAATACCAAACCCAAAAATCCAAAAAATAACTACGGATACACCAAAGTCAGCAGCATTTTTTAGTGCAACATTAATACTGTTTTTATATCTAGATAATCCTGTTTCCATACACATAAATCCTGCTTGCATAATGAAAACTAAAATAGCGCAATCAATTACCCACAAAGTGTCAATGTTGCTTGTTAATTTTTCTATTATCTCTTGGGCCATGTCTTTACTCATAATATTAAAATTTTTGAATACTTAAAATATTTTCTAATGAGTTTTCAATCTGATTCAAATTTTCTCTTTTAGAAATAACAAATGTACTAACTAAGAATATTACTACTAAAATAACTGGTATAATCATTATAAATGATATTTTTTGATGTATTAGAAAAAAATATACCAAAATAAATAAAATTGATCTTATTAAAACATTGAATTTAAATACACCAATTATTGCTAATGAATGTTTTATAAGATTTAAAAAACTCATTTTTGATGGTCCAAAATATCTTTTACCTCTCTCAGATGCAATTGCTGCTCTGTCATTACAATTTTTTGCTAATGAACCTGAGAAACTACTCCAAGTTGCTTTATCGGTTAACATTTTTTCTATAGTTGATTTTGTCAAGCATGTATAATTTCCGAATTTAATAGATTGGCCTGTAAAAGTATAAGTTAAAATTTTATGAAATGAATAGCACAATTTAAATAAAATACTTTCGGATCTTTTAACTCTTTCTCCTACTATTGTTTTATTTGGATGATAATTAAAATTTTCTATGAATAATTTTATTTCTTCAGGCCTATCTTCACCATCTCCATCCATTGGAATTACATAATCAAACTCCTCATTTTTAATAATATGATTTAGACCTGTCGCAATACATCTTGCATGGCCTACATTTTGTTTAAGATTCAAAATTTGAACTGAATTTAAATTCGAAAAGTTTGAGAGGTTTTCTGTAATTTGTTCTGTAGATGCGTCGTTTACTAAAATTATTGAAAAAGTATGATCTATTCCACTTACTTCATTATTAATATTTTCTAAGAGTTTAGTTGCAGATTGCCAATCATTATAAATCGGTATCAATATTATTATTTTCATTTTTAGTTTAGTGAATTTAGAAATCTAAATAATGAAGCAAATATTCCATGTCCTGAAAGTTCAATCATCGCAATTATTGCAATAATAAAAATTACTTTTTTAAATTTTGTATTTAAAAACTCATTCATTTATTTCCCACACAAATTTCATCTATACAAATAAACTTATTATAAGTTTCTAACTTATTTTTATCTACGTTGCCATCCCAAACCGGTCTTGATTTTAAATGATAGGATAAATTTCCAGCATTCCATTCATTACCTAAAACAAAATTAATAGGATCTTCAAATTCCTGATTCCATTTCGCTTGAACTTTATTGGCAATCTCTTTACCAAGGTAATCTGTTCTTTTGTCTGTTTTTACAATTGAAATATATCCGTAAGTAACTGGGGATAATAAAAACAGAAAAACAAAAGCAACAAAAAACTTTTTAAAATTATTTTTAGATATTTCTTTTTGGAAAACATAAATTATCAATGTCCCAAAATATAAATAAAACGGTGTCATCCACATAGTTCTTATTTTTGAGCCTGTTATCATTGAAGTTAAAAGCATTAAAAAAATAGGAAGAATGTTAATCGAAATTAAAAACAATAAGTTTTTATCTTTAAAGTTTAATTTATATTTTATTTTTTTTATTAGTAACACCGCCATAACAATCAATGGTAAAATTATACCAATTTGTTTTAATAGAAATATTATTGGATATCTCAAATGATCAATAAAATTTGAAGTTTCCAACCCAGATCTTGCCAACCCATACGTGATCGTAATAAAATCGTTTTTAAATAACCAAATTAAATGTGGAATTAATAAAACTAAAAAAACTTCAATTGATAAAATATAATTGAAGTTAAACTTTCTCTCCTTTTTTATGAAAATCAGATAGAAAAAAAGTAGATCAATTGAAATTAGCAAATAAATAAATAAATACTTGGATAAAAATCCTCCAGCAGCAAATAATCCAACTAGTGCACAATCTTTAAAAGTCGGTACTTTTTGATTAAAAACTTTCCATGAAAAATAAACAGTTAACGTCCAAAAAGGAATTTGACAAACATTTACGTTAAATTCTGGAGTTGTAAAATTATAAAAATATATACCCTCTAATAAAAATACAGAAAATAATGCTAAAATATCATTCTTTAAAATTTCTCTACTAAATTTAAATACAATAAAAAAAGAAAAAATTATAAATATTTGACTAAGAAGGTAATAAGCCCAATCATTTGATCCAAAAATATTATAAAAAATCTCGACCATGAAAGCGCTCATGGGAGGATGTTTGTTAAATCCCCAATCTAAATTACTTCCCCATGCAAGAGCTTCGATTGTATCAAGTGGGAGGTTATTATTGGTAAACGATGGAATCAGCGTCCATAAAATTAAATGACTTGCTAAAAAAAAGTAAAAAATATTTTTTATTTGTTTTTTATAAAGCACCATTTGTATGAATTTACACAATTAAAGCTGGCTTGACACCACCTATTTGCTGAATATACTGCCAGCGCTTAAAACGTTAACATGGTCAAGATATCAAAAAACTATATTCCAAAAGAATCAGAGAAGTACATGTGCGAAAAACATAAGCTATTTTTTAAAAATAAACTCACTGAATGGAAAAAAGATTTAGTAAGAACTAATAATGAAGCTCTCTACAATAGTTCTCTTGATGATAATAGTACATCTGCGGATATAGTCGATCAAGCAAGTTCTTATACTGAAAAAAATGTTGAGATGAGAGCAATCAATAGACAAATTAAATTAATCTCAAAAATAGACTCAGCATTAAAAAAAATAAAAGATGGGACTTATGGTTTCTGTGAGGAAACAGCAGAACCAATCGGTTTAAAAAGATTAATGGCAAGACCAATTGCTACACTTTGTATTGCAGCCCAAGAAAAGCATGAAAAAGATGAGAAGGTTTACGCTGACGATTAAGGTTTTGGGATTTCTCCACCTCCCATAAAATTATATCCTTTTATAACTGCTTCTCTCTTAGAAATTTCTTCATACCATTTACATAAACTTGGATAATTACTTAAACCAATATCATGCCATTGATGCCTTGCTACCCAAGGCCAAGTAGCTATATCTGCAATTGTATACTCTTCTCCTGCAAGATATTTAGATACTGACAATCTATCATTTAACCTTTGATATAGATCTTTTGTTATTTTAAAATATCTCTCTTCGCTATATTTACTTTTACCTTTATTAAAATGGTAGAAGTGATGGTAAGCTCCGATTTGTGGCCCAACTAATCCCATCTGTGCCATTAACCATTCGTCAATATTTATTTTATTTTCTCTGTGATAAAATTTTTGAGTTTTGTCAGCCAAATACATTAAAATAGCACCTGATCCAAAAATACTTTTACCGTTATCACTATCCTTTATAACTGGAATTTTGCTGAATGGACTTATTTTAACAAACTCTTCTTTAAATTGTTCTCCTTCTGAAAGATTAACTTTTATTACATTGTAAGGAAGCTTGATTTCCTCAAGCATAATGCTAATTTTTTTTCCGTTTGGAGTATCAGCTGCAAATAACTCAATCACTTTTTACACCAAGTCTATTCTTTATTGTTTTTGATGATGTGGTGAATTCAAATCTATATTTTTCATTTGGTCTTGCTAATTTAAAGCATGCTCTAGCTGCAAGAGCACCTTCATGAAATCCAGATAAAATTAACTTAAGTTTGCCAGGATAATTACAAATGTCACCAACTGCATATATCCCTTTTTGATTGGTCTCAAACTTTTCTGTATCTACTTCAACGGTTTTTTTATTTAAATTTAACCCCCAATTAGCAATTGGGCCTAGCTGCATAATAAGACCAAAAAAACCGAGTACAAAGTCCGTTTTAAGTTTTTTAGTTTCTTTATTATCATTCTCAATCTCTATTTCTTCAAGCTTACCATTGCCACTTACCGTCTTAAGTTGAGAATTGGTAATTAAATTGATTTTACCAGCATTTGAAAGCTCTTTTACTTTGTCAACTGTAGCCTGAGCTGCTCTAAATTCATCTCTTCTATGTATTAAGTTAACTTTTGATGTTTTTGATAATTCTAAAGCCCAATCTAGTGCGCTATCTCCTCCACCAAAAATAGAAACTGTTTTACCATCAAATATTTTTTTATCTTTAATTGAATATAAAATAGTTTTATTTTCAAATTGCTCGCATTCTTTAGGTGAAAATTTTCTAGGCTCAAAGGATCCTACTCCTCCTGCAATAATTACATTTGGAGTTTCAAATTCTGTTCCTTTGCTTGTTTTTACTTTCCATTTTTCATTATCTTTTGTTAATTCATCCACTCTTTCACCTAAATGAAATTTTATATTAAAAGGTTTTAACTGTTCTAAAAGATTATTGGTTAATTCTTCTCCAGTGCATTCTGGAATTGCTGGAATATCATAAATAGGTTTATCAGGATATAATTCGATACACTGACCACCAATCTTATCAAGATTGTCTACAATTTCACAATTAAGACCAATTAATTTTAATTGATGTGCAGTAAATAATCCTGTTGGACCCGCTCCAATAATTAATGCATCTGTTTTAATCATTAAATTTGCTTTTCAGGAAGATGAACTTCAAGACCATCTATTTCTGAGCTAACTTGAATTTGACAACTTAAACGACTATTTTTTTTTGGTTCATACGCTTGGTCAATCATATCGTCCTCGCCTTCACTTTTTTTATTAATTCTATCAAACCATTCATCTTTGACATAAACATGGCATGTCGCACATGCCATTCCACCACCACAATCAGCATCAATACCTGGTATATTGTTTTGAACAGCACCTTCCATAACTGTTAATCCTTCAGCCACATCTACTGTATGAGATGTTCCATTATTTTCTATGTAGGTAATTTTAGCCATCAATCTTATATAGGTACAAAAAAAAATAGGGCAAGTACAAAGTACCTGCCCTATTAATAAGTTTTAACTCTTTAGAATTAAGCTCTTCTGCCAGAGTTAGCAACTGCGCAAGACCAAATAATAACACCGAATGCGATCTTATTAACAAAGTCTGCTAAGTTGTAAATCACGTTAAGTGAGTTAGCATCAATACCACCTGTTAGGTAACCAAATACATAACCTAGTGGGTAAATAGCCCAACCTACTGTAACGATCATTCTTAAAGCACCAAATGCTGTTGCAAGTGATTTATTTCCAGATTTAGAAACAACTTTTCCTGCTTCTCCTGAAAATATTTCATAAAGGATGTAAATCCATCCAGCCATACCGATAATGAAACCAAGCATAGGGTTGATGAATCCTGCTTCTCCTAAATATCCACCTACTAACATTACTAAAGAACCAATTAAGATTCTCCAGAATATTCCAGTTGGAACTTTTTTAACTGCAGCTAGAATTAAATAAAATTCTATTAACTGTAGTGGTACAGTAATCAACCAATCAATATATCTGTAAACAGTTGGTGTATCACCTGTTTCAACCCATACTGCTCTCATGTACATATAGTGAATGAATGCTATACCAGTTACTAATCCAGCTACGTTTACTGATTTTCTCCACTGAGTGCTAACATTAGCTTGCTCCATAAAGAAAAACGCTGTAGCTGCCAACATACCCATTGAAATTAACCAGAATGAAATACCAACGAAATCATCCGTAGCTAAAAAGGCTGTTGCTGCGTTAGCCGCTGTAGTTGCTCCAACAAGAGCAAATAAAGCTATAGCTAGCGTTTTAAGTTTTTTCATAAAAAACTCCCTCATTAGTTAGTTTTTATAGTTTATATAAACTACAACAGTAAGATTACTTACTGCGAAGTTAGGGGTTAATTACCAAATAAAAATACTTAATAGAAGACTTTTTTACCTCTAATAAGTATTGATTTTACTGTGTTTTTGAAATTTAATACAACCTAGGTACTGAAAATACTAACAAATTCGAGTCATACATATGAGTTCAAGTTTTAACAAAATTTATGAGGAATCTTTAAAAAATCCAGAACAATTTTGGAAAGAAATATCGGAAGAAATTTTCTGGTTTAAAAAACCAACTAAAATTTTAAGTAAAGACAACCCTCCTTTTTACAAATGGTTCATCGATGGGGTCACAAATACTTGTTACAATGCATTAGATGTGCATATTGATCAAGGAAGAGGTGATAAGACTGCTTTAATTTACGATAGTCCAATCACAGGGAATAAAAAACAGTTCACATACAAAGAGTTGAAAGCTCAAGTATCAAAATTTGCAGGTGCATTGCGTAACCATGGTATTAACAAAGGTGACAGGGTAATAATTTACATGCCAATGATACCAGAGGCAGTAGTTGCGATGCTTGCTTGTGGTAGAATTGGAGCGGTTCACTCTGTTGTCTTCGGTGGATTTGCCTCGAATGAACTTGCAAGTAGGATTGATGACAGTAAAGCAAAACTTTTGGTAACAGCATCCTGTGGTTTTGAACCTGGAAGAACTGTTGAATACAAGCCATTAGTCGATGAAGCACTTAAACTTGCCAATCACAAACCTGATAAAACTATTTTGTTTCAAAGAAAAGGTCATGAAGTCAAATTGGAAGCTCCAAAAGAGATAAGTTGGGATGAAGCTTTGTCGGATGCAAAAGATGCTGACTGTGTTGAAATGAATTCAAATGAGTTTGCATATATTTTGTATACCTCGGGCACTACAGGGGTGCCAAAGGGAATAGTTAGAGACATTGGTGGACACATAGTTGCTTTAAAATGGACTATGAAAAATATTTATAACATAGATACTGATGATGTTTGGTGGTCTGCAAGTGATATAGGATGGATTGTAGGACACTCATACATTGTTTATGCTCCATTATTTAAAGGATGTACAACAGTACTATTTGAAGGAAAGCCAGTTGGTACTCCTGATGCTGGTGCTTTCTGGAAAATAATTTCTGAGTACAAAGTAAAATCTTTATTCACTGCTCCAACAGCTTTTAGAGCTATAAAGAAAGAAGATCCAGATGGAAAATTCTTTTCTAAATATGATTTAAGTAAATTTGAAGCTCTCTTTTTAGCTGGAGAAAGAGCTGATCCAGATACAATTAAATGGGCAGAATCTCTTTTGAAAGTTCCAGTGATAGATCATTGGTGGCAAACCGAAACAAGTTGGGCAATAAGTTCAAATTGTACTGGGATAGAGATGATGAAAACAAAATATGGTTCAGCTTGTAAAGCTGTACCAGGATATGATGTAAAAATTATCAAACCAGATCAATCATTAGCAAAACCAAATGAAATGGGTGATATAGTTGTTAAACTCCCACTTCCTCCTGGAACATTTCCTACTTTGTGGAATGCAGATAAAAGATACGAGGAAAATTATATGTCTAACTATAAAGGTTACTATCAAACTTATGACGCGGGTCACATAGATGATGATGGATATATTTGGATTATGTCTAGAACTGATGATATTATAAATGTTGCAGGTCATAGACTTTCAACTGGAGCAATCGAGGAAGTTTTATCTGAACATCAATCAGTTGCTGAATGTGCAGTAATCGGAATTAAAGATCAATTAAAAGGACAATTGCCCGTTGGTTTAATTGCATTAAAGGCAGGTGTAACAAAAGATAACGAGACAATAACAAAAGAATGTGTGCAGATGGTAAGAAATAAGGTTGGTCCAGTTGCAGCATTTAAAACAGCTTTAGTAGTTAAAAGACTGCCAAAAACCAGATCCGGCAAAGTATTAAGAGGGACAATAAGAAAAATTGCAGATAAAGAGGAATATAAAATGCCAGCAACAATAGATGATCCAACAATTTTAGATGAAATTAAAGCTGATCTGATAAAAAGTAAAATTCTTAATATATAATTCTAGTTAAATACAATCGGTTTTCCCTCAGCATCTCCAAGGATCTCTCCATTTTTAACTTTAATTTTACCACCTATTATTGTTGCAACTGGACAGCCTTTGAATTTTTTTCCATCAAAGGGTGACCATTTACACTTACTTTCTATATTTTCATTTTTGATTTCAATCTCTTTGTTCATATCAACTATTGTAAAATCAGCATCAAAATCTTTTTTAATAAAACCTTTCTTTTGTATTCCAAAAATTTTAACCGGATTTTCACATACTAATTTGATTAATTGCTCTAATTTTAATTTACCATCATTTATATGGTTTAACATTACAGGTAACAAAGTTTGTACACCTGGCATTCCTGATGGAGAATCTGGATACTCTTTTTTTTTATTTTCTGCTAAATGAGGTGCATGGTCTGACCCAATTGTATCATTTAAATTGTTTCTAATAGCATACCATAAACGATCATAGTGAGATTTATCTCTTATGGGTGGATTCATTTGAGCAAATGGTCCCAATTCGTCATAACAGTCTGGTGCATAAATTGTTAAATGTTGTGGGGTAATTTCAAAAGTAATGTTTCCTTTATGTTGAGATAAAAAATCAACTTCTTCTTTAGTTGTTATGTGAAGTATATGTGCTTTCTTATTTAATCTGATTGCAATTTTTACAATTCTTCTTGTGGAAGACATTGCACATTCCTCATTTCTCCAAACTGGATGGCTTTTAACATCTCCTTTTACCCTAAGTTTTTTTCTTTGATTTAATATATCTTCGTCTTCAGAATGAACTGCAACAACTTTAGATGTGTATTTAAATACTTTTTCTATATCTTCTTCTTTATGTACGAGCAGAGTGCCAGTAGATGAACCAGCAAATAATTTTACTCCACAACATCCTTCAAGGCTTTTTAAGTTTGCAAGTTCCTCTGAATTATCTGGTGTAGCACCAAAATAAAACGCGTAATTACAGAACATTCTTTTTTTTGCTAAATTTAATTTATTTTTAAATTCTTTTGCTGAAGTTGTTGGTGGATTTGTATTAGGCATTTCAAATACACTTGTAATACCTCCCACTACTGCCGCTCTACTACCCGTGTGAAGATCTTCTGCATCAGTTGAGCCCGGCTCTCTAAAATGAACCTGTGTATCCATGCATCCTGGCAAAACTAATAAATTTTGCGCATCAAAAGTTTCTTTTGCTTCATCTGATATTTTGTCTGCAATTTCAATTATTTTTGAGTTTTTTACTCCAATATCCTTCTTTTGAAGTTTGCCTTCAATAAAACATGAGCCATTTTTGATAATAAGATCTAACATTTTTAGAAATAGTAATTATATTATTGGTAATTAATAATCAATTATGAATGTGGATAAAGTTTATATATTAGAGGATAGAGGAATTCTTTACATTAATGGTGATGGCTGTGCTGAGTTTCTTCAAAACTTAATTACAAACGATCTAAAAAAAGTTTCAGAGAATAATAGCTGTTTTGCGTCTTTATTGACACCGCAAGGAAAATATTTATTTGATTTTATTATAGTTAAACACAAAGAGGGATATTTTATTGATTGTGAAAAAAAAATTATTAATGAGCTATTTAATAAATTAAATTTATACAAACTAAGATCTAAAATTGAAATTTTAAATTTAAGTAATGAATTTGTAGTAGCAGTAATAAGTAAGGAAAAGTTTTTAACATTTGAAAATGCAAAAGATATTCTTGGTAATACTGTTAAATACAGATCTGATCCTATATTTTTAGATCCAAGAAACTCAGCTTTGGGAGGTAGAATTATTATAAATTTAGAAAAGCTTTATCTGTCTATAAAAAAATTAAACTTGAAATCTTCAAATATTAAAGAATATTACGACCACAGTTTTGATATTGGTATACCACAGATAGATACACAAAAATTACAAAATAAATTATTTGGTATTGAATGCAATTTTGAGGAACTTAATGGTCTTGATTTTAAAAAAGGATGTTATGTTGGTCAAGAAAATACTGCGAGAATTAAATTAAAAGACAAACAATCTAAAAAACTATTTCCTATTAAAGTTTTAGAAGGTGAAATAAAAATAGATGATGAAATTAAACAAAATAATAAAATATTTGGAAAAGTATTGATTGATCAAAGCTATCCTTTCGGCTTAGTAAAGTTTAAAGATAATGATATAAAAATTAGTCAAACCTTTAGTTGTGGTACAGGAATAATAAAAATTATAAAACCAAATTGGTTATAAATGGATAATAAATTAGCAATAGTAGTTTTAACATGGAATGATTGGAAAAACACTGTTGAGTGTTTAGAAAGTATTTATAACAGCAGTTTTGAAAATTATGATATAATTTTAATTGATAACAATTCAGATGAAATTCACTTAGAAAAAATAAAAGATTGGTCAAAAAATAATATTATTGTTAATGATAAACAATTTAATTTTAATTCTAAAAAAAATATCAACTTAATTAAAGTCAAAGAAGATTTTGAAATTGACGATATTGGTAAAAAAAAAATTTATCTAATACGAAATAAAAAAAACTTAGGTCTTACTGCTGGTCTTAATGTAGGTTACAAATTTGTAATTAATCAAAGATACGATTACTTGGCAAGAATTGATTGTGATTTTATAATAACAAAAAATTATTTAAAAGATATGATTGATTTGTTTCAAGAAGATAGCGAAGTTGCTGCTGCCTCTCCAAAAATTATGCATGCATATCTTAGAGATACTGTGTGGTGGTACCAATTTAAAATGAACTGGTTTTATTTAAAATTTCAACAAACAATGAATCTGCAAAAAAAAAGAATATCAAATAATTCAAAATTAAAAGGTATTATAGAAACTGATGCAATTTGTGGATGCTGTTCGATTTATAAAATAAGTAAATTAAAACTTTCAGGACTTGGTGATGAGGAATTTTTCTTAGGTCCAGAAGATATAGAATTATCATACAGACTTAAAAAATTTGGAAAACTTATATGCAATCTTGATTGCTATACATTTCACAAAATAGCGAGAAGCACATATGTTTCAGGAAAATTCAGAAGATCCTATACGGATGCATTTGGTTTTTTATTACTTATAAAGAAAATTGGAACATTATCAGATAAATTTTTTGGATATTTTTATTTTTTATTAAGAATACCATTTTTTTTATTACTTTTAATTTTGAGAAAACGCGAAAAAGAAAATGTTTATGGCTATCTTGCGGGATGTAGAGACTTTTTTCTTAAAAAAAAATGAAATAGGCTTAAAAAATTTTTTATATAGAAAATGTGCAATATTCATGGTGCGGTCAGTGAGACTTGAACTCACATGAGCTAAGCTCACACGGCCCTCAACCGTGCCTGTCTACCAATTTCAGCATGACCGCATTTATGCGGCAGAATAAGTGAATGACAATTATCTTTCAAGTTGATAGATTTGATGTATGGAACTTAACTCTGAAATAAGAAAAGCAACTGATCCAATTTATAAGAAAATTTCAAAAACTATACCCGAAATTGAATGGGCTATTCATGCTCCATATATCTACAAAATCAATAAACTTAAAAAAGAAAAGAACGCAGTAATCCTTGCGCATAATTACCAAACTCCAGAAATTTATCATGGCATATCAGATTTTTCAGCTGACTCGCTTGCTTTAGCTGTTGAGGCCGCAAAAACAAAAGCCGATATTATAATAATGTGCGGAGTACATTTTATGGCTGAGACTGCAAAGCTGATGAGTCCTGATAAAAAAGTTTTCTTACCTGATATGAGAGCAGGTTGTTCTTTATCGTCATCTATTACCGGTGAGGACGTGAGAAACCTTAAAAAAAAATATCCAGGTGTACCCGTTGTTTCGTATGTAAATACCTCTGCGGATGTTAAAGCAGAAACAGATATTTGTTGCACCTCAGCAAATGCAGTTAAAATTGTAAATTCATTAAACGTTAAAAAAGTAATCTTTCTTCCAGATGATTATCTTGCAAAATATGTTGCATCGCAAACTGATGTTGAAATAATTTCATGGAAAGGTACTTGCCAAGTTCACGAACAATTTAATGATGAAGAAATTAATGAGATTAGAAAAAATAACCCGGGAATAAAAATTATTGCGCACCCTGAATGTCCTCCAGATGTAATTAGTGCAAGTGATTTTGCAGGTTCAACTAGCGGAATGATAAAGTACGTAAAAGATAATCAGCCAGAAAAAGTAATGATGGTTACTGAATGCTCAATGAGCGATAATGTTCAAATTGATAATCCAAATGTTCAATTTATAAGACCGTGTAATTTATGCCCACATATGAAGAGAATTACTTTACCAAAAATTTTAAATTGTCTTGAAAATGAGACAAATGAAATTGTTATGAGCAAAGAAACAATAGAAAAAGCTAGAAAATCAGTAGAGAGAATGGCAGAGATTGGCAGATAAATTCTGTGTCTAAAATAAAATTATCAAAAAAATATATATATAAAATTTGTAAAGAGGCTTTAAAAGAAGATCTCTATCCCTCTGGAGACATAACTTCAAAACTTTTGAATAACACAAATAAAATAAAAGCAAAAATTGTATCAAATTCTAGCGGTATAATTGGAGGCTTAGATTTAGCAAAACAAACATTTAAAATAATTGATAAAAAAATATTATTTAAAATTAAAAAAAAAGAGGGATCAAAAATTAAGAATAAACAGGTAATTGCGGAAGTCTTTGGAAATGTTAAGAATATTCTAACTGGTGAGAGAGTAGCTCTTAATTTTTTATCTCATATTTCAGGTATAGCGACTCAAACAAATAAATTTGTCATTAAGGTTAAGAAAAATACTAAGATTTGTTGTACAAGAAAAACTATACCAGGTCTAAGAGCCATTCAAAAATATGCAGTTAACTTGGGTGGGGGACATAACCATCGTTTTAATTTAAGTGACGAATTCTTAATTAAAGACAATCACATTGCTAATACAAACATAAGAGATTTAATTATTAAAGCAAAAAAAAATAGAAAAAAAATTACCGTTGAAATAGATAATTTAAATCAATTAAAAAAAATATTAGATTTAAAATTTGATACTATTTTATTTGACAACATGAACGTCAAAAATCTAAAAAAAGGTGTTCGACTAGTTAAAAATAAATATGAAACTGAGGCGTCCGGCAATGTTAATTTAAAAAATATAAGAAAAATAGCATCAACTGGTATAAATAGAATTTCTATTGGACGCCTAACACATAGTGTTTCCGCAATTGATTTAAAATTAGAAATTTAAATTATTTTTTTAATTGTGCTTGTGCAGCTGCAAGTCTTGCAACAGGCACTCTATAAGGTGAGCAAGAAACGTAATTAAGACCTGCGCTTGAACAAAAATTGATACTTTTTGGATCTCCGCCATGTTCTCCACAAATTCCTAATTTAAGTTTTTTATTTTGCTTTCTTCCTCTTAGTGTAGCAATTTCAATTAAATCTCCTACACCATCATCTATTGATATAAATGGATCGACATCAAATATTTTATTTTCAATATAATCATTTAAAAATTTACCACTATCATCCCTGCTAATACCAAATGTTGTTTGTGTTAAATCATTTGTTCCAAAACTAAAAAAGTCAGCATGCTTAGCTATATCTTTAGCTTTTATCGCGGCTCTAGGTAATTCGATCATTGTACCTACTAAGTAATCTATTTTTGTTTTATTTTCTGCTTTTACTTGATTTGCAACTTTATCAACCAAATTTTTCATTATTTCTATTTCAGCTTCGGTTGACACTAAAGGAATCATAATTTCTGGAATAATTGATTTAATTTTTTTATTCTTACATTCAATTAGAGCTTCAAAAATTGCCCTGCATTGCATTTCATAAATCTCAGGGAAAGAAATAGCCAATCTACATCCTCTATGTCCCAACATTGGATTATGTTCATGTAACTCACCTATTCGTGACTCAATCTCTGTAACCGTTAATCCAAGTGCATCAGAAACATCTTTTATTTCTTTTTCATTTTTTGGTAAAAACTCATGTAATGGAGGGTCCAAAAGTCTAACTGTAACTGGGAGGCCGTTCATTATTTTAAATATTTCTATAAAATCTTTCTTTTGATGAGGAAGTAGTTTTGCAAGAGCTTTATTTCTATCATTTGTTGTTTTGGACAATATCATTTCTCTAACAGACATAATTCTATCTTCATCAAAAAACATGTGCTCTGTTCTGCATAGTCCAATACCTTCTGCTCCAAAGTCTCTTGCTGTTTTAGTGTCCGTTGGAGTTTCTGAATTAGTTCTTACTTTCAGTTTTCTATAATTATCAGCCCAACTCATTAATTTTGAAAAATCACCTGATATTTCTGGTTTGATTGTTTGAACTTCTCCCAATATTATTCTTCCGCTGGAACCATCGATTGTTATTATTTCTCCTTCTGTGACTTGAGTTTGATCAGTTTTAAATAATTTATTTTCGTAATCTATATTAATTTCACTTGATCCAGAAACACACGGTCTTCCCATGCCTCTTGCAACAACTGCGGCGTGGCTGGTCATTCCTCCTCTAGAAGTTAAAATACCTTTGGCTGCATGCATCCCATGTATATCTTCTGGTGATGTTTCGACTCTAACTAAAATAGTATTTTGCATCATGCCATTAAGTCTTTCTGCCTCTTCTGATGAGAAAACTACCTTTCCACTAACCGCACCTGGGGATGCAGGCAATCCTTTTGCTATTACCTTAATTTCACTTTTTTCATCTAAAGTTGGATGGAGAAGTGTGTCCAAAGAATTAGGATCAATTCTCAAAATAGCTTCTTTTCTGGAAATTAATTTTTCTTTTACCATATCTACTGCAATTTTAACTGCTGACTTTGCTGTCCTTTTTCCAGATCTAGTTTGAAGCATCCAAAGTTTTTTATTTTCTACTGTAAACTCAACATCTTGCATATCTTTGTAGTGCTTTTCTAAAGTAGATAATATTTTTTTAAGTTGTTTAAATACTTTTGGCATAGTTTCTTCCATAGAGAATTCTTTTCCGCCAGAATTAATCCTTGCTTTTTTTGTGATATGTTGAGGTGTTCTTGTTCCCGCAACAACGTCTTCGCCTTGTGCATTGATTAAATATTCGCCGTATATTTCATTTTTTCCGCTCGATGGATCTCTCGTAAAAACTACTCCAGTAGCACAATCATCGCCCATGTTACCAAAAACCATTGATTGAACATTTACTGCAGTACCCCAATCATCTGGTATATGATTTATTTTTCTGTACACTTTAGCACGATGGCTTTGCCAAGATAAAAAGACTGCAGATATTGCACCATCAAGTTGTTTATAAACATCTTGTGGGAATTCTTTATTGGTCTTTTCTTTTACCACATTTTTAAAGTCACCAATTAATGCATCCCAGTCTCGCTCATCTAATTCAGTATCTAACAAAACTCCCTTTGTTAATTTATAATTCTCAATTAACTCCTCAAAATTATAACTATCTACTCCAAGTACCACAGTCGAATACATTTGAATAAATCTTCTGTAACTATCTTTTGCGAACCTTTTATTTGAAGTTTTGTCAGCTAAAGCAATAACAGTTTTATCATTTAGACCTAAATTTAGTATTGTATCCATCATTCCTGGCATTGATACTCTTGCACCCGATCTTACAGAGATTAATAAAGGATTTTTTAAATCTCCAAACTTTTTTTTTGTTTCTCTCTCTATTTGAGATAGCTGCCTACTAATTTTTTTTGCTATTTGTTTATTAAGCTGCCTGTTATTTTTATAAAATAAATCACAAACTTTAGTAGAAATTGTAAATCCAGGAGGAACTGGTAATCCCATTCTTCCCATTTGAGATAAATTAGCACCTTTTCCACCAAGAAAATTCTTTGGGTTTTTAATTTTTTTTGAAAACTTAGAATTAAAGTTTAAAATTAAGTCTTTCATTAGGCACTTTCGATTTTAGAAAAATTAATATAATTTTCAAATGTTCTACAAAACATTTGAAGAAGTTCCAATCGATTTTTTCTAATTATTTCGTCATTGTCATTAACTATTATATTATCAAAAAAAGCAAAAATTATAGGTTTTGCAGTCTTGAGGTTATCAAGAGTCGTTTCATAATTCTCATCATTATCTATATTTGAAAAATATTTTTTTAATTCTTTTATTTTCTTGAATAAATTTTTTTCAAAATCATTTTTAAATATTCCAGGGTCAGCAGTATCTGCTAGTTCTAGTTTATTATCTTTTAATTCATTCTCGATAATATTCGATGCTCGTTTATAACTTGAAATAATATCTATTCCGCTTTCTTTATTTATAATTTTGTTTAAAGCAAAAGATTTTCTAAAAATTTCATTTATGTTATTAATATTTTTATTATTTAGGCTGGCATTAATTATGTCAGGTCTAATTGCTTTATCTTTCATGTAGTATTTTAATCTTTCTAACAGAAATTCAGATAAATCATTTTGTATAGAAGCATTATCAAATTTATAATTTTGTTCTTGGTACAAAAGTAAAGAATAATTAATTAGATCTTTGATTCTAATATTTTTCTTATTTTCAAGTATTAGTCGGATTACACCTAATGCTGCTCTTCTTAAAGCAAATGGATCTTTTGAACTTGTAGGTTTTTGGTTTACACCAAAGAAACCAACTAATGTATCCAATTTGTCGGTTAATGAAAGACCAAGACTAAAAGGTTTTGTTGGAACTCTGCTTTCGAGTGAATTAGGTAAATAATGTTCTTTTATCGCGAGAGAAACATCTTTATCAAAGCCTTGCGACTCAGCAAAGTAACCCCCCATCACACCTTGAAGTTCTGGAAATTCTCCCACAATATCTGAGAGTAGATCAGTTTTGCAGATAGAGCATGAAATTTCAATTTTATCTTTACTGATTAAAAGCTCATCTGAAATTACTCCACCTAATTTTCTCATTCTTTGAATTTTATCAAAATAAGTCCCCAACCCTTTAAAATAATTCATACTTTTAAGTTTTGACACTTGTTTAAATAAATTTTGATTTTTGTTTTTATCCCAAAAAAATTCAGCATCATTTAATCTTGCTTCTACTACTCTTTCATTGCCTGCCTTAATATAACCTTTAGTATCTTTATTATTTGCAACAACAAAAAACTGATTTGTAATATTTCCTTTTCTGTCTAAAGTATGAAAATATTTTTGATGATGCTGCATTGTAATTACAAGGATTTCTTTTGGCATAGATAAAAAGCGTTTATCAAATTGACATAACAAAATATTAGGCTGATCAACTAAATCAGTCACTTCACTCAAAAGCTTTTCATTAATTTCAATGTGAATATTATTTTTTTTAGAACTTCTAATTAGCTCTTTTTCAATTATTGATTTACGTAGATTTTGGTCAATTGTGATGTTTAGTTTTTTTAAAGAATCAATGTATGATTTATAGTTTCTTACTATTTTTTTTTTATCCTCAAATTCTTTATCTAGTATTATAAAATCACAACTTTTTAAATGATGGTAAGCAAAATCAATGAACTTACTATCAAAAATAGCAATTAATGATTTTAGGGGTCTTCCCCACTGTAAACTGTGGTCTGACCACCTCATAGAGTTTTTCCAATCAATTTGGTCTAAAATTGCAGGTATTTCTTTTTTAAGTATATCTTTAGTATTTATTTTTTCTTTAGGTTTTAAAAAGAAGTAAAATTCTCCCTTTTCAGTTTTTTTTTTATAAACTTCTTTTTCAGTAATATTATTTGATCTTAAAAAACCATCTAGTGCTTCTTTTGGTGATTTTGTACTTGGACCTCGCTTCTCTTCTTTTTCAAAAATAATTTGTTTACTTAATCCATCAAAAAATATTACCAATCTATTTGGTACAGAATAGACTTTGCTACTTTTATATTTTATTTTTTTTTCCTCAAATAATTTTTTAAAATTATAAGATAAAGAATTTCTTGCATCATTTTGTAATTTTGCTGGTATTTCTTCTGTAAAAACTTCTAAAAAAAATTCAGACATTTTTAAGTTTGACTTTTTAACCAAATTTCAGCTGCGCTTTTTGTTATTTCTCTTATTCTTGATATGTATTCAGCTCTTTGAGCAACACTAATTACACCTCGTGCATCTAAAATATTAAAAATATGACTTGCCTTTAGACACTGGTCATAAGCTGGTAATGAGACATTATTTTCAGTAAGCATCTTGGCTTCTTTTTCAATCATATCAAAAATTTTAAAAAGATTTTCTGTGTTTGCTAATTCAAAATTATAAGTGGAAAATTCCTTCTCCGCTTGATGAAATACATCTCTATATTTAACATCTTCATTGTTCCATATTAAATCATAAACATTTTTTTTCTGTTGAGTGAACATGCACAACCTTTCTAAACCATATGTAAGTTCCACAGACACAGGTTTACATTCAAAGCCTGCCATTTGTTGAAAGTACGTAAATTGAGTTATCTCCATCCCATCGCACCAAACCTCCCAGCCAAGTCCTGCTGCACCTAATGTCGGACTTTCCCAGTCATCTTCTACAAAACGAATATCATGCTCTTTGTGATTAATGCCAATAGTATTTAAACTATTTAAATAAAGTTTTTTTATATTTTTTGGTGATGGTTTTATAATAACTTGAAATTGGTAGTAATGTTGAAGTCTATTTGGATTATCACCATATCTTCCATCAGTTGGTCTTCTTGAAGGTTGAACATATGCTGCTTTCCAAGGTTTTGATCCCAATGATCTAAGTGTTGTTGCAGGATGAAATGTGCCTGCTCCTACCTCAATGTCGTAGGGTTGTAAAATTATACAGCCTTGCTTACTCCAATATTTTTGAAGATTCAAAATAGTATCTTGAAAAGTTTGAAATTTTGGTTGTTTCTTTTTTTTTTTAGAAACCATATCTTTGCCAGATAGATCTTTCTTCTAAAATATTTATCACTTGTTCTGTACTGCTTTCTGAAGATAGTTTTCTAGCTAGCCAACCTTTTGCTTTCTCGAATTTCTTTATTATGACATCATCACCAAATTTTTCTTTTAATATCTGATCTGCATTTCCAATTCCATCTACAAGACCTAACTCTTTGGCTTTTCTTCCTGACCAAAACTCGCCGGAAAAGAGTTCAATGCCCATATCTTTTTTAAGTTTTGTTCCTCTACTTTTTTCAACAACTTCAATAAAATCTTTATGAAGATCTAATTGAATATTTTTAAGCCTTTCGATATCTTCATCTTTCTCTTTCATGAAAGGATCAAGTGTACTTTTATTTTTACCAGCAGTGTAAACTCGTCTTTGAACGCCTATTTTACTTATTAACTCAG
Organism: uncultured Pelagibacteraceae bacterium; assembly: GCA_902617645.1. Taxonomy (GTDB): domain Bacteria; phylum Pseudomonadota; class Alphaproteobacteria; order Pelagibacterales; family Pelagibacteraceae; genus Pelagibacter. Next base: position 44,771 of record CACMXM010000003.1, read on the forward strand.
TAAATCCAAAAGATGAGTATATAACTCCAATGGAGCCTATTATAGAGCTTTGGTTTGCATAAATTTCATCCCCACAACAAGCAATTAAATATCCCCCAGATGCAGCAACATCCTCAGCAAATATTATTACCTTTTTTTTGTGCTTCTTTGCTTGTTGTTTC
>CACMXM010000004.1 GCA_902617645.1 uncultured Pelagibacteraceae bacterium
ATCGGTAAAAAATGGCTAATAAACAATTATGTTTATAGTTGAAGGTTTTTTTAACTCTATCAATATTCTATTTAAATTTCACATTAGCACGGTCAGGTTATTTGCAACAACATTCTCTTGCTTAAGCAATGGTTAGATTCATTTTCTCAGTGATAATATTAATTAAATTTATATAAATTTTATTTAGGCAGAAATAAAATAATAAAACTAAAGTTACAAGCAACATCATTAAACTTTTCAGGTCACTGAGTCTATTACAACAATAGTTAGATCATCTTTTTGAATTTTACCTGACTTTACTATATCCTCAACAATAATTTTTAATCTTTGATTGTTTGGCTTGTTCTGATATTTAGTAATGTAATTTTGAAATCCTTCCGCTCCAAGCATTTCTCCCTCGGGACTTTTAATTTCTGTGATACCATCAGTGAAGATATACATTGAACTTTCTGAAAATTTTAAAACTGTTTCTTTATATTTTATTTTTGGCATTATTCCTAATGGTGGTCCCGCATCAGTAAAATTAGAAAATTTTCCATCTTTAGAATAGATTAATGGTGGTTCATGACCCGCGTTTGATAAATGTAATTCTTTTTTATTGCTATCGTAAATTCCTACAAGCATAGTTACAAACATTCCCCTTGCTGCAGTCTCGCAGATTTCTTTGTTAAGCAGTTCTAAAAGTTCAGATGCAGAGAACATAGTTTTACTCAAACATCTATAAAGACTTGATGCTTTAGACATTAATAAAGATGACTTAATACCTTTTCCTGAAACATCCGCTACACCAAAACCAAATTTACCTTTCTCTAGTTCAGAGAAATTATAAAAATCACCTGAGACAACCTTCGCGGGGATATTTATTCCTGCAATTGGAAATTTTCCATCTTTATTTTTTGATAATAATGTTTTTTGAATTTCTCCTACAATTTCTATTTCTTTTTGCATTCTATTTTTGTCAACAAGCTCTTTTGCCATCTTCGCATTTCTTATTGCTAATGCAGCAGGTGCAGATAAGGTTTCTAATAATTTCCTGTCACCTTCTTCGAAAAGTTTACTATCTGTTTTTTTGTTAAGACAGTGTATTACACCTATGCATTCGTTAGCTGCAATCAATGGTGAACATAAAACTGAATACGTTGTAAAATTTGTTTTGTTATCCAAATCGAAATAGAACTCTGCTATTTCTCTTACGTCCTTTCTTACGTCTCCAACTCTAATACATTTTTTTTGTAAAACTGCTTTACCCATAACTCCTTGTGTCAAAGGTATTTCATATTCATCTAAGTAGGATTGATATTTAGAAGCAATGCATTGAAAAACTTGTTTTTTATCTTCTATTAAAAATATATTTGCGGCCTGCGCATTTAGTCTTTTAATAATTACTTCAAGTGCTGTTTGTAAAGTTTCATTTAAATCAAGAGAAGTGGCAAACTCTTGGTTCATCTGAGTAATTATAGCTAAATCTAGATTTAATGTGGAATCTTCTTTCTTAGGTTCAGTTTTTTTAGATTTAAAAAACATTTTTATATTTGGCATTCTAATGCTTTTTTGATAATTTTAACAAGTATGGAAATAATAATTAATTCACCTAGTTTCTATCTTCATATTCAAGACGCTGTAGTAATTATACAATACTGTATAGATGGAATTTTGAATATTGCCTCGCAATTTAAAATTTAGTTAGTGATATTACTTTTCTTTTTTATTTTAGGTAGTATCTGGGGCAGTTTTTCTAACGTATGCATCTATAGACTGCCTATAAATGATGGAATTGCACTTAGCCGCTCAAGCTGCCCAAGCTGTAAAAAAGTCATTAAATGGTATGATAATATTCCACTGATATCTTATATTGTTCTTAAAGCTAAGTGTAGAAACTGTGATTTTCAAATTAGTTCACAATATTTCATAGTAGAGCTTTTAACAGCAATTTCTTTTGCGTTAGTATATTTCATCTTTGGTCTTTCAACTACTACAGTAATACTTTTAATTTTAATTGTTTTTTTTGTAATAATATTCTTTATAGACCTTAAACATTACATAATTCCTAATCAGCTAACATTTCCTTTAATGTTTATAGGTTTTGTAAAATCTTTTGATCCTAATCTTAACCAAGCATTATTTCCAAATTATTTAAATTCTTTAATAGGAGGTTTGACTGGTTATTTTATTATTTGGTTAATTATATTTCTTTATAAAAAAGTTAGAAATAAAGAAGGTATGGGTCTTGGTGATGCTAAACTTTTGTCTGCTATAGGATTTTGGTTTGGTTGGATGAGTATACCGTTTGTAATTTTCTTTTCCTCTTTGATAGCTTTAATCTTTGTAATTCCTTCATTAGTTAAAAAATCCCGAAATTTATCTACTGAAATTCCTTTTGGACCTTACCTAATAATAGGCTGTTTGATTTTTATTATTTTTGGAAATGATTTAAAATTGATTTTATTTACTCTATAACTAATTAAAAATTTTCTCTCCAAGATTTTCGGAATGACTTATAAGTTCCCTCTGCACCTAAAATTTTTATAAGAGTATCTTCAGACTCCTCTGGTCCTGCAAGGTTAGCAAATAAGTAGTCTCCAAATACTACAAGTTTAGAAAGTATACCTCGATCGACAAAATAACAACTGCTTGCATCTGTTGCTGCTGCGTTAGTCTGGTCTATAGTTCCAGAGACATCAAAACCACACTCATCATCTCGAGAACATATATATGCTTTACCTAACTTGCAGTTATCAAGTTTATCAGGTTCATAAATTGGAAAATAAACCTGTCCTCTGTAAACTGTAGGTGAGGCAGATAATTTTCTAAATGTATTTTTTGTTTGTTTCCAATTTAAACCATCGTCAATTCCTAAGTGTACAACCCAACCCCCATCTGTAATTTTTACAAGACACTCATTCATACCAGCATTGGTCGTGATTGCACAACTTGCTACATTAAATGAATCGTCCTCTTGAAAACTATCATCATCGTTTGTCGAGGTAGCAACCATTGCAATTCCTAAATCAATTAGGGGTGCACTATCAATTTCATTTATATAATCTTGTATAAAGTTAGCATCTGTTTGGGATGGAACAGATTTTGTTCTACTTTTAAACAATGGGTAGTCGGCATCTTTTATACCATAAATAATGTTGTCCATTAAATCTCCTGCCTCATCTCCAGTATCTGCAATTCTGTTAAAGTCACCAGTTCCACCAAATAGCCATAGGCTTCCAGTGCTTTGACCAATTGCTCCATCCATTTCAAAAAAACTGTATCTTTTATTAATTGAATTCGCTCTTAGGTTCATAAGCGTTTGTCTTTCAAACAATCTTCCTGGTTGAGATGTTAAGTTAATTTTTGTAATTTTTCCTTCAAAATCATTTATGTAAACTAAAGCACCTCTCCAAGGAACAGTTTTCCCAGCATCAGATGTAATTACAACAGGAGACGCTGGAATATAATTGGAAATATCACTTGCGTTAGGATAATCAACACCTCCTGCATCAGAACTTTGGTCTGATGGTAACAACAATTCTGCGTTAGTTTGAGCACTATCTAAAATTCTTAGTGGGCCGTCTAAAACGTCAGCCATAAATAAACTTCCGCCTTTTGTTTTACCTAACCCAATTTCAAGCGAGTCACCCTCTGATGTATTAGAAACGGGTCCTGCTTCTAGATCGACCATGTAAATATTTGAAGCTCCACACTCAGAACCAACGCTATATCCACCTCCCATAACTGCAATATACCTATCATCCATTATATTGCCTCCTGTAGCTGTAGGTGCTCTAAATATTCTTGGAGTAGACCATGTTTCACCTAGTTGACTATAATCAAAGAACTTATCTGCAGTTCCATTTACCGCACAAGATGTAGTAATTTTAATATCACTAGATGGATCTTCAGCGGTCCCTGCATTAAAGGTCATTTTGCTTGAAAATTTTATGGTTAAGACTTCAGTGTCTTTATCGTATTTAGCGCTTGAAAAAGTAGTGGGTAAATACTGATCGACTGATAATTTATAAACTTGGATCTTTGTAACACTACCAGAAGCCGTGTCATATAAGTTTTTGTCAAGTCCAGGCATGTTCCAAGAATAAGAATAATCACTGTAACAAGTATTTTCACTTGCAATAGCAAAGTTGTCATCTGGGTTGGTATTGCTGCTATCTGATACATCGCTATTAGTCTGACATGGATTGAATGAGTCTCTTACTGTAAAATCGGTGTCACTATCTCCGTCAGACGTAGTATGCACTCTATAATTTTCATTGGCTGTTTGAGCTTCCCTAGACTCACTTAAAAAGAAATTACTATCAGTATAACCATGTTCTGTAACATAGCCTGTATGATCTACCCTTAATACTTTATTATTTTGTACATCATTGAAAACTGAATACATAAATAAAGGACCTGAACCATCTCCTCCGTTGGCGCCACTTGCTACTTCAGGATTTGTAACATCTAGAACTGCAAACCCTCTACCACCTCTTCCATATGGTACAAAAAGAATTGTTCTCCACGACTTACTCGCTTCAAAGCCACTAAGGTCTTGTTTCAGCCCATAAATATATACATCATGAGCAACTGGGGAGCCGTCTACACCGAAGATCGCATTACTACCACCCGCGTCATTATCAAATGCACCGTCATACCCGGTGTTCATCAGCAAAGGAAGTTTTGATCCAATCATTGGTGGTATGAAAGCCCATAATTCTTCACCAGAATTTGCATCAAAAGCATGGAGCATACCAGCATTTGATCCTGCATAGAGGATTTTTTTTCTATTAATATTATTAAGTCTGAAAGTTTCATAACCATTTATTGATCTCCAATAAGCTTCTTGGTTATTATTAGAAAAGTCAGTGTTAGCACCTGGTGCTCCTACCTCAATTAATTGTGAATGGTATATATCTGCTAATATTGATGCTCTGTCCTCTGTTAAATCACAGCCTCCATTGTAATCAAAATAATCCTGACCTCGAACAAAATTTATTAATCCTATTAAATCATCGGCAGTACCATCTTCAACACCGTCTTTACCTTTGCAGGTAGAGGATGAATTATGATAGTCTTTAACTTCATTACCAGTTTCTAAAAATAATGTTTCAATTTCATCACTATAATCCGGGCCCCAATTATTCCATGTTGAATTATATTTCGCATCTGTATCTGTTGAGGTATCGAATACAGTCCATATTTTTCTATTAGCTGAACCTTTGGTTGCTAATAACTCTCCCGCATCCCAATTACATACGCCATCTTCATTACATTTATTATCTCCCTCTAATACATTACCGAATCCATCAATTACTTTTCTTAATAGTTTACCCTCCCATTCACCTCTAGATGCATAATTAAATTGTGCTTGATAAACAGAACCTCCTTCTCTAACAGATGCTGTAATTGAAGGAGCTGTAAATGATAATCTGTCAGCAATAATTTGTGCAATTTTTTCTACAAGTGCTGCTTTTAAATCCTCTGGTTTACTTGCAACAATTGTTGGCTCACATTTTACCGATGCAGGATCATCACACGATCCTGCTAAAGCAAGTCTATCAAAATTCTTTTTTGCTCTTTCATCATCATAAGTTCCACCGTAAGCCACAAAAAGAGTTTTAACATCCATGTCTTGTCTTAATGATTTTATTTGTGTTAAAGCTCTACTGCCTACCTCTGTATTATTGATAAAGCCATCACTAATTACAATTACATAATTTAGTGCACATGGTTTATTTTCTTGAATTATATTAATTTCATCGGCTGTATCATTAAAATAGTGATAAATGTGATCTGCAAAAGCGTTTCCGTCTGTTGCAAATTCAAGAGGCGTTCTGCCCATCTCTAATATTATTTCAGCTCCATTTTCAGGACCTATGCCAACTTTTATACACGAGTCTTTATCGCACTGTTTAGTTTGACCTTCTGGGTGATCTCCAATCCAGCCAGCTGGATAAAAACAATCTCCTTTTTTGTGACAATATTTCTCTCCAGGCTTTTTTTTTGATCTGTTGCCTTTTGTGTTATTTAATCCACCGTTCCAATAACCATAACCAAAATTAGCACCTGAAGTCAGTGCCCCGTCAGAAACTACATATTCAATCGCAGCTTTAGCTCCTTGCCATCGAGAAAGTGCACCACCGCCATATCTTGCAAGCCAGGCAGTATCTAAATCGGACTGATCTGCATTAAATTTATCTTCGTCAAGCTCATCAATATTTTTTGTGCTGTTTCCAACAATTATACGGTTAGATGAAACATAAAATAGGCTCGAGGTTTTGGCTTTTTTATAGTTAGATTTTCCAGGCAATGACAATTGAACGTCTGCAGCGGCAATACTTGCATTACTTTCATTTTTACCAGTTCCGTATTTTCCAAGTGATGCGATTAAGTTTACTTGAGTATTGTCCCAGTCTATTTCTAATTTTTGAATTCTGTGCGAGTAGGTAGCTACATATAGAGTGTCGTCATCAGTTGCTGCTTCAACGCTTCTTACGGCATCAATACTTTTTGAGATACTAGTTTGGTCCATTGTATCAATATTTGTTACTCTGTCCCTTTTGGTATCAATTACTAAGGTTGAAAATTCTCCTCTATCCTTGGGACACCAGACACCATTATTGTCTTCCGCTAGCTCGAAACCAAAAAGATGTCCAGCTCTTGCAATAAATAGATAATATTTCCCACCTGAATCTGGACCACCTTTGCTTACAGTCATGTCCTCTGTTTTTCCATCTAATAGGTAGTTTAAAAAATTACCACCATTTTTTAAATTACACCTTTTATGAACCCCTGTAGTTAAATTTCTAACCCAAAGACGTGCAGTGGGATTTTTTGCTCCTCCTACAAAAAGTATTTCTTCATTATCTAGTGTACTGATTGTTAGAAGTGTTGGCATAGCAATCCCTGTTACTCCATTAGCCCAAACTTTTTTACATATTCCATTCTTATCAATTGCAATTACTCTTCCACCACCTGTGTAGGAGCCAAAGTACAAAATATCTTGACTAGTGATATCCATAGCATAGCTATAAGCCACATTTGATTTGGCGTTGCCACAGTCTCTGTCTTTTTCATAACCTCTGAAATTTACATTTCCCTTGGCAAATGATTTATCCAGTTGGTTCCTTATTGTTCCGTCGTCATTTTTCGCAATTATTTTAATTATACCTGTTCCGCTTTTTTTTTCGGATGTGGATGCATAAATATTTCCCTCACTATCTTGAGCAAGTGCTTCAATAGAAGTTAAACCAAGGTAAGGACCTCCTTGAATTGGTTGGTTCATACTTTTGGAACTATCAAGCATGATTAATATATTTGCTGGAACATCTCCTTCACCTGAGCCAGGTGGAATTTGTTTAGAGAAAGAGATATTAAAGTTTAAACTTAACAAAAGAATAGTTAAAAATTTTATTTTCAAAAATTTTTTAAAACACTTTAATATATTTCTATTCATCAATCTCATCACTTCCTATAAGAGCAAAATATTTTGGACTTGTAACATAAACGCCCTCAGATATTCCACCTTCATTAAGTTTTACGTGGTAATAAAAAATTTCTTTTTTTCCAAAATTCCACGTTCTGTATCCTTTCCACTTGTCATCATTAATATCAATTGGTCCATATTTATTTTGTACATAGGATCTTAAAAGCCCTTCTTTGCTCTCTTTATCATTATCATAATTTTGAACTTCAATTTGTAATCCTGCAATTAATCCATCGACTAAATAACCATAAACCAGTACCTCGCCTAAATCGATGTCCTTACAAAAAGCATCACTAGTCGTTTCTAAAATTTCATATTCTTCCTCTTCTAATTCGACTCCTGCTTCATTATTAAGTCCAGTATTAAAGGGTCCAAAAATATTATTAAAACCAGATCGATCACCACCTATATTTACACTTAATAAGTCACATGAATATGAGCTGGGCAAAATAATTAAAAACAAAATTAATGCAAAAAAAAATTTTTTCATTTTTTTAATTATACTAAAAATCCTTTTTTTTTAAACAATACATAACCCATCTTGATCTGTTATCCCGGTAAAACTATTATACTTTCTAAAGGAATTATAATGTCATCTCTATTGTAAATGCCGCAAGCATACACTTTGTAAGCGGTCCCGGTAGTTTCTGCATCTACTGAACCTTTTGACATGCTTGATCCTGCCTCTTGGTAAGCAGCATTACCTACGTTGACCATAAAGTATTCATAGGTGTATCTTTTCATAACTTCTTTCTCAACATCTTTATTGGCCTGATCAAAATCTTGTGTGTTAAATATAGGAACTAATAAATTGTCAAAAAAACTCTGGTTTTGTCTATGAGCAACAACTTGTAATCTGTTTGAACCCTGTTGAACTATATTTTTGAAACTTCTATAACAAGCTGAACCTGTATCAGCTTTATTTTCATTTGATGGTGGTTTCCAATCTCCCATGATCTTTTGAGATCTTGTATAAGTGCCAATTGTTTCAGTAACCTCAGTTTCAACTCCTGTATCAGGATCAGTCACTGTTGTAGTAACAGTTTTTGAACCTTCTTGCCAGTTACCCATATAAGCATTTATAAGTTCTTTCTCTCCTTCAATAAGACCAGTCTCAGCTACATAAAATGTTTGTTGGTAAAGATCACTATCATTATTACTTTTGTGGTCACTTGAAGATATTACTACTAACGCACCACCCATTAGTGACATCACTAATAATAACACTAGTGATAGTACTAAAGTAAAACCTGCTATATTTTCTTTTTTCATTTTATCCACCTATATTCCTTGTATGAATACTTACGACAACCGAGTCTCTTAAAAACCTATCAGTATAAGATTGGGAACGGTTTCCTAATGCTTTCACAAGTCTTAGTTTGTTTCCTGACGCTTCAGATTTATAAAATTCTTTTTTGGATCTGAATGATAATCTCATATCAACAACTCTAATTCGATATAGATCAACATTAGTATCATTATCAGGAACTGGAAAAGAACTTAATGTTTGATTATACAGATCTATGCCGTTCTCATCAAATAATTGAAATTCCATATCCACAATACGATCTCTAACCATCACATCATGATAACATTCAGGGCAATCTTCTTTTTCAACTGCCCAATAGCCAGTTTGTGATTCAGCGCTTGAATCATTTTCAATCCAGCTTTCTTTTGTTTTGTATAAAGAAAAATAATTATCACTACCATCTTGTTCTGCTTTAGCAAAATAAGTGATTTTATATTTTTTGTAGTTTTGTACTGGATCATATTCATCAAAATCACCATATACAATATGGATCATGTCACAACATAAGTCTCCAACATTAACAGTGTTATTGGTTCCTCCAGTAGCTGAGATTGCATCGTCGGAATTTGGATTACATCCACTTGGTTTATTACTGTCTAGTTGGTTTGGCACATAGTCTGTTGTATTTCTAAAAACAATTATTGGTGCATGACTGTCACTACATTTTCTCACCGTCCCATCTGCCTCCTCTGCGTCTCCAAAACCAATTATTTGAGAAAGATCATCAAATACAGGAATATCTTTGTCATTTTCTCCATGATAATACTTAAAACCAGCAAGCCTAATATCTTTTATGATCATTCCAACAACATCTCTGCTTGATCTACTTACCTTTGCTTTATCTGTAACTTGTTGATAGCTACCTTGAACAACTCTATAAGTTGTAAACATAGCCCCCATCATTAATGAGGTAACCAAAATACCAATCAATAATTCTATAAGGGTAACACCAGCTATTTTTTTCAAATTGAAACTTCTCATCACTTTTTAAATATATAATCGGCTTGAAAATACAAAAACCTACTTTTCCTTCCACCGTTTGTGTTTATTTGAATTCTTCCAATATAAACATCCTCTTTAACAACGTATGCTCCGTCAGTATCTGCTGCGGCTGTGTGTGTTAAACAATTATTACCAGTTGAATTAGGACAAATTTTAAATATCTCAACACTTTTTACGTCTTTTTCATTTTTACACTTAACGACTCTATCATCACCTATCAATTCCTCCCATTTACTTATTTTATTTTGGGGAGCATTATTTTTTTGATTATCATAAATATTTTTTATTTCACTTTTTGATAAAAACTTACCTTTATTCGGACTACAAACATTTGAATTTGTGTCTTTAATATTCCAACCACCATCTACTAAATATTGTGAAAATTTTACTCCCTCAACAGTATCGCCATCAATTCCTACTACATTACCAAGTGAATCTATCCCGTAATCAGAAGAATTTGGATTTACCCCATGTAGACTATCTCTATGGCCAATTATATCCTCGGCTATCATTCCAGTTAAGTAATTTACTTTTGTTCTTTCACTCGATATATCAATTGAATTTATTGAAAAGTTCACTAACTGAAATACTGCAACAAATCCAATTCCAACGATAGCAGTTGAAAGTAATGCCTCTAAAAGAGTTAACCCTTTTTCAGATGATTTTTTTAAAGTTTTAAAATAAGTAATAATTATTGTGAAACCCATATACCCTCACCTCTATCAACCCATTTTTCTAAATCTATATTGCCAAATCTTCCCCAGCTAATTTTAAATGTATTTTTATTATCATCATGTGGTCCTCCTTTGTCATCATCATTAAAAGCACATCCCTCCTTTGTAGATGAAGTTTTATTGCACACATACATGCTTTCAATATGACCATCCTCGTAAAAAAAACCGCTTGTGCTATAATAAGTTCCATCCTTGTTGAAACAAACTGCTCCTGAAGTCTTAGATGTATCAGTGCCTTCTACTGCAATTGTAACATCTGTTAGTGTTAACTGATTTACACTTAAGGGTGAGTCATCTTGATCTCCATTGTCCGTCCAACTATCTACGCCGCTACCACATCTGGTTTCAAGCTGAGAAAAAGAAGATGGAACACCGTCTTCATTATATCTATTTCTTAAATATCCAGCATAACTTTCCATATCTAGACCTCTTGAAACTAATAATAAATTTTTATCATTACCAACTTTTGATATTTCAAATTTTACAAATCCATAATTTCCTCTTTGAACCTGGGAAAAAATATCTCTCATAAAACTTGAAATTTTATCTACACCGTTTCTTGCCTCTCTGTCACTTTTCCATTTTGTGAAAGGTGTGTAAGCTACAGATGAGATAATACCTATAACAACTACAACGACCAACAACTCTAAAAGAGAAAATCCTTTAACTTTCTTTGCCTGCATTTGCATCAATCTTTCCAGCCGCTGCTAAATTTTCTAAAGACTTAGACATAGTTATCATTCCATCTTTAACGGCAGTTTGCATGATGCTTGGAATTTGATGAATTTTTGCTTCTCTTATTAAGTTTTGAATTGGAGCAGTACATTTCATTATTTCAAAAGCACCAACACGACCTTGACCGTCCTTCGTTTTTAATAATCTTTGAGTAACAACCATCTTTAATGATGTAGATAGCTGAGCACGAATTTGCGCTTGTTGTTCTGGTGGGAAAACGTCAATAATTCTATTTATAGTATTTGGTGCACCACTAGTGTGCAATGTGCCAAATACTAGATGTCCTGTTTCAGCAGCCGTAAGTGCTAAACTTACAGTTTCTAAATCTCTCATCTCTCCAACTAATATTACATCTGGATCTTCTCGAAGAGCTGCTTTTAAAGCACTAGCAAATGTTTGGGTTTGTTTTCCAACTTCTCTATGAGACACAATACTTTTTGCATCTTTGTGAATAAATTCAACTGGATCCTCAACTGTAATAATGTTTGATGTCCTTGTCTTATTAATTTCATTTACAATAGCAGCCAAAGTTGTAGATTTTCCTGAGCCGGTTGGTCCTGTAACTAAAACTAAACCTTTATGCATATCTATAATGTCATAAAGCGCATCCGGTAAATCAAATTGTCCCATTTCTGGAATTTTGCTCTCTACTCTTCTTAGTACTGCGGCTGGTCCATTTAAAGTTTTGTAGAAGTTTGCTCTAAATCTTAGACCACTTATAGTGACAGCGGAGTCCAGCTCATGTGTGTCTTGGAATTTTTTTGTTTCATGTTCATTACAGTTAGTAGTTAACATATCTATTAAATCTTGGGGTTTAACTACAACATCCTTAACCATTATAATTTCACCAGTTTGCCTATACGCGAGAGGTGAGCCAGATCTAATATGAAAATCTGAAATCTTTTTATTATTTTTTGCTAGTTCTTCTAATTTTTCAAACATGATAATTATTTATATAATAGCTATGTTAAAATAAATTATAAACTGTAGAATTGGCCCAAAATAGTCAAAAAAATTGTTATTTTTCGAACAAATTTAAGTATTTTTTTGATCATTTGTAATAATAAACATGATTCTGATAAAAAAACTTTATGAGGCGTTAAAAATTCTATTAGTCACATTTATTTTTTCTTTAATAGTAGACTTTTTATTTGGAGAAAAAATTATAAAATATTTTGATCCTTTTTTTGCAAAGTCACAATTCTATGAAAGACTAATTAGAATCGATCATCCAATATACCATCATACTTTAAGAGCAAATGTTCAATATTCTAATAACGTAAGCTTTCTAGGAAACTACGAACTATGTACAAATAACCATGGATTTAAATCAAAGTGTAATGAAGTGATTGATAAAAACTTTGAATTCGCATTCATTGGAGATTCTTTTACAGAGGGAACACCTATAGAATATCAAGATAGTTTCGTTGGTATTTTTTCTGAAACGTCTGGATATAAAACTGCCAACCTTGGAATAGTATCATATTCCCCAAAAATATATTTATCAAAAGTGAATTATTTAATAAATGAAGGTTTTAATTTTGACCATATGGTTGTCTTTATAGATATAAGTGACTTTTATGATGATACGAATTTTTATTCTATAGATGAAAGTTTAAAAGTTACTGAAAAATATTCTAAAAAGAAAAACTTGAAACGTAGAAAATTTTTAAGAAATAATTTTCCACTGACAAACTTTTATATGTTTGTCTTGAAAAAATATAGGTTTAAGAGTGAAGAAGATAAAGAATTGAGTGCAAATGATGAAAATCCTGTCTTCACTGACAAAGTCAATCTCAAAGCAAAATGGACATATTCGAAAGAAGATACAATTGAAAGATACGATTTAGGAATAAAAGAGGGAAATCAAATAATGGTTAGTCATATGGAAAAACTTTATGAAATATTATCTCAAAATAATATCAAATTAAGTTTAGCAGTTTATCCTTGGCCACATCAGTTAAAAAACGATGTGATAAACTCCATCCATGTAAAAATATGGCAGGAATTCTGTGAAAACAAATGCGAAAATTTTATTAATTATTTTCCAATTTTCTTTGATGAAATGAATAATTCTTCTTACTTAAAAACTTATAAAAAATACTATTTCAAAAATGACCCACATTTTAATAAAATTGGACATAAAGTCTTAGCAAATAAATTAATAGAAATTTTTAAATAAAATTAATTTAAAGTTTAATAAAAAAGATAATAAATAACCCAAACAATCAAAGAATATTCAAAAAAAGTTTTTGTCATAATCAATTGTTTTTCAGTAAATTTTGAAGCCAAAAATTTACCTAAAAATTTAAATCCTAAATGAACTAATACAATTGAAAAAATAACACCAATTAAAATAAATTTAATAGAAAAATTTTTATATCCAAAATAAATTGCAGCAATCAAAGTTAACCAGGAAACATTAGATATAAATACTTTAAAAATTAGACCAGCTTTTTTACTGAAAATAGATTGTGTTTTTATTAATGAATAGGACCAAATTATTCCAACCAAAAAACTAATATATTTAATAATCACTAAATTATCTAATCGTAATTGTAACATTCGGCTCTTGAGGCTCGAAGTAACAAAGATCTGCTTGTGTAGGATGTTCGCTTGCTTTAATTGCTGTAGAAGTTCCAAAAGAAATATCAATAACAGGTGCAATTAATGCTACCGTATAAGGAGCGGAAAGTTCATAAACCATAACGTGGTCATCTGAAGTACTTCCGTCTGCGTGTTGAGTTTGAAAAGTGGAAATTGAGCCTTGATCATATGTTACAGTTTGTGCATCAGATAAACCTAAGTTGCCACATTCTGTATTACCACAAAGTTTCATTTGATCATTTTTTAAATAGAGATCGGCTTCAGCAGCTGTTCCACCATCATCGACTACCGGGGTTCTATCATATTTTTCATTGCTATCTAAACTTCCTCCTGGGTACGCTGATCCAGAAAGTGCTGCAGTTGTAGCGCAATTTGCGGTCACTCCTGTAACTTCTAAATCTGCTTTTATTGTAAACTTCCTATCTATTGTAACTCTCATATGAGTATAAGTTTCTCCAAGTGGTAAAAGAGCTGGATCGCCATATGAAGCTGCTGCTGTACCAGCATCAGTTGATGCAATATCAACTGTTTTATCAGTTTCTCCAACTACTATAGCATTTTCACAACTTGTTACGCTCGTACTTGCTGTGCAGAGTTCGACTTTTTTCATTGTAACTTTGTATACATCTGCAGCGCCTGTAGTGCTTGCTGAGTACAAATTACTAATAAAAATAAAAAATAAAATTTTTACAAAGATAAAATATTTAAATAATTTATTCATTAATCTGTTCTCGAAATTGTAGATGTTCCTTTAAACTCTACTACTATTTTATTATTTCTCTTAACTTTACTTAAAAGTTCACCACTCATATCTTTTTCCTCTTTCCATGGACTTTCGCTTAAAAAGCCATCCTGTAACGAAGGACCTGATCTTGGGGGATACACAAACATTACTCTTGCGAACCATTCATCTTCTAAACCTTTTTTGTCTTTATCATCATATGCTAATTCTAGGTTTAAATTAGGACTTAGTAATAGCTCTGAACCTAGTTTAGTTCCTTTAATATCATCTCTGTCTCTTCCAAACCATTCGTAAGCATTCACAAATACATCAGCCCAGTGCATATATGGAACTTGAGATGCTAAATTTAAGTCATAACCTTCTAAAGGTTTTTCTTCATCTATTCCATCGCCAAGATTTAAATAATAATTACCTGCAAAATCTAAAACCGCGTTTCTAGCCTCTAATCCAAAACTTGTTCTTGAGTTTCCATAGCTATCATAATCCCAAAAAACATTATAACCAGTCATCATTGTATTATCATCACTTAACATTCTTTGACCGAAACCAATATTGCCTACTGTTCTTTCTGAATTATTTTTTTCTGTATTGAATAAAGAGAACTGGGTAAAAAGATTTCCATTATCAGTAGTGTCAATTTCTCTTACACCAAGAATACTATAATCTGGTTTATGATTTTCTCTTAAGTCTACACTTACCTCAGTGGTGCCTTCTCCAGGTATTAAATCAGCAATTATATTTGAAATTTTATTTGTTAATTCGTCTGCATTAGAAGATGTAAATATGAAAACTGTAAATATTGCTATAATTATATTTTTCATATTTTATTTATTAAATCATTGAATTAGGCTTGTATACACTTTTATATATAATCTTTAGATTTAAAAACAAGACATATACCATTATTGCAGTATCTTTTTCCTGTTGGTTTTGGTCCATCATCAAAAATATGACCATGATGTCCTCCACAATTTTTACAATGATATTCTGTTCGAGGATATCCTAATATATGATCTGTTTTAGTTTCAAAGACATCCGGCAAAGATTCAAAAAAAGAAGGCCATCCAGATCCACTTTCATATTTAGTAGAGGATTCAAATAATTTTATACCACATCCCACACAATGATAACTTCCTTTCCTTTTTTCAGAATTCAATTCACTAGAACCAGGAGGCTCTGTGCCCTCCTCTAGTAAAACTATTTTTTGTTCAGCTGTAAGTTTAGATTTATCAATCTTAGACATTTTATTTTTTTTTATTCGATAAAAATAAACCAATTATAACTAAAATTGAACCAATAGTATGAAAATATCTAAATTGCTCATCGAAAAAGAGCATTGCCATAAAAGTACTAAACAAAGGTATTAATGACAAAAAAATTCCTGATCTATTGGGTCCGATAATTGAAACCGCTCCTGCCCAACAATAATAAGATCCAATGCTTGGAAATAAGGCTAAATAAATTAAACAGTATATAAATGTTTCATCAATAGTTGCTGCATTACCCTGATAATATTCGAAACTAAATTGAGGTAATAAAAAAATAAGGCCACAAGTACAAACAATATGGACAAAACTCAGAAGTGATATTTTTAGTTTTAATTTTTTAAGAAAAGATGAATATAAACCCCAACAAATTACAGCACCTATCATCCAAATATCACCGATATTAAAATCTAAATTTAATAAAATATTTAAATTAAATTTAGTAATTATTACTAAAATTCCTAAGACTGAAATTAAAAGTCCAAGTAACTGATAAAAATTTGTTTTTTCTATTTTAAATAAAAAACAAGATAAAATGATTGCAGCAGGGATAGCAGTATTAAATAAAGATGCATTTATTACTTGTGTATATTGTAGTGAAACATATACAAACGAATTAAATAAACCCACACTTGTCAGTCCAAGAAAAAGCAGTAAGGGCAAATTATTAATAATTTTTTTTTTTTTACTCAGTATTTCTTTGTAAGTAAAAGGTAATAATATGAACCAAACAGTTAACCATCTGAAAAAAACTAATGAGAAAGGTGAGATACTTTCAACAAAAGCAAATTTACCAATAATAAAATTACCAGCCCAAAAGATTGATGCTAGGACTAGCATCACATAAGCTTTTATATTAAGGCTCACTAGCTGAACCTTAAGGAACTATAAGGATCTAATTCCAAATTTGTATTTTCTTCAGAAATCATTTTTGAAATTATTTTCCCTGATATGGCTCCTAAAGTCCAACCTAAATGATGATGACCAAAAGAATAAAATACATTTTTATAATTCTTTGATGGCCCAATCACAGGTAAAAAGTCTGGAAGCGTTGGCCTGAAACCCAACCATTCGTCTTCATGCTCTGGAAGGCCATCAAGCATGAATCTAGCATTTTCAACTAAATTTTTAATTCTTCCTTTTGAAGGTGAATTTTTTAAGCCTCCAAATTCTACAGTTCCAACAACTCTTAACCCTTGTTCCATAGGTGTCATTCCAAAACCTCTATTTGAAAAGACTACAGGTCTTGATATTAAATGTTCACAGTCTTTAAAATGAATATGATAACCTCTTTCTGTATCGAGTGGAACATTTTCAAATAAATCATTTGTAAATTTTTTAGATAAAGCACCACAAGCAATCACAATTTTATCAAAAACAAATCTTTGGCTCTCTGTCCTTAAAACAGGTTTCTCTTGATCAAAGTTTATATCTTTAATTTGGTATTTGTAAAATTTTCCTTCTTTTTGTAAAAACAAATCAAACAACTTCATCAGAAGTCTTCTAGGGTTATTTGTATGCTTTGCATATGAGTAGAATACACCACCATCATAAATTGGTTTAATATTTGGTTCCAAATCATGGATTTCTTTTTGGTTAAGTAGTTGTTGTCTTACACCAAGCTGATCTCTTATTTTTATCTCAAGCTCTCTACTTGATAGATTTTTATTATTCCAAATATACATTATTCCATTGCTAACAACTAAGTTCTCAGTATCAATTTCATCAAATAATTCCTCGTAAGCTGGTAATGATAAATCTAGGATTTGATGCATATACTTTGCGGTGTGCATCATTTTTTTCTTTGTGCAGTTTCTTATAAATTTCAAAAACCATGGAATCATTTTTGGCACATAATTCCACTTGAGTGCTAAAGGACCAGTTGAGCTTAAAAGCATAGCTGGTACATCTGTTAAAATATCAGGTCTATTTAATGGAACTGAGGCATATGGAGAAAAATGTCCTGCATTACCATAAGAAGCTAAACTTCCTGGCTCCTCTTTATCAAATAATACCACTTCATATCCTTTTTTTTGAAGGAACAATGCGTTACACACACCTTGAATACCTGCACCAATTATTCCTACACGCAACTTTCTCATAATTTAAATATACATCATTATGATATTGAATCTATCGCGACAAATTAATCGGTATTATTTATTAGTTAATTATTTGCTTATGATAAATTTTTGTGCTCATTACAATACTTAGTCCTATCATCGTCGCTAACATTGATGAACCACCATATGACATAATGGGTAGAGGAGAACCAACTATTGGTAGTAAACCTAAAACCATACTCATATTTACAGCTATATAAATAAAGATTGCTGAGCCGAAACCATAACAAAATAATCTACCAAAATAGCTTCTTGATATGGATCCGATCTTAATTATTCTGTAAATAAGTATTCCATATATTATAAGCAAAAATACAGATCCAATAAATCCATGTTCTTCAGAAAAAAGTGTAAAAATAAAATCGGTATGTTTTTCTGGAAGGAACTCTAAGTAACTTTGAGTTCCCTGTAAAAAACCTTTACCAGTTAAACCACCAGAACCTACAGCTATTTTAGATTGAATAATTTGATAACCCGCTCCAAGAGGATCACGGTCGGGATTAAAAAAACTTAATATACGAAGTTTCTGGTAAGGTTTTAAAAATGAAATTACAAAAGGGAAAGATATTAACAATACTAAACCGCTATAAACGAAATATCTAATATTTAATCCTGCTAACCACAATACGATAAGTCCGCTGGCAGCTATTAGAATTGATGTTCCAAGATCTGGTTGGCTCACAACTAGTACTATTGGCATCACAAGAATTGCTAGAGAAACAATTATATTTTTAAAACTGCTAACATTTGTAATTTGTTCCCTATGAAAAAATCTTGCAAAACAAACTATAATTGCAATTTTCATAAGTTCAGATGGTTGAAGATTTATAAAGTAAAGATTAATCCATCTCTGAGATCCTGAGGCCGTAATACCATATAAAGAAGCCCAAATTAAAAAGCCAAGAATAACAATATAAAAAAGATAAGCAGTAGAATGCCAAAATCTCAGGCTGAAAAAAGATAAAAAAAGCATCAAAATAAAAAATACTAAAAATCTAATTAAGTGACTTTTAGTGTGATATAAAAACTCTCCACCATCTGTCGAAAACATAGATAAATTACTTACCAGCCCAAGTATTAAAACACACACAATAAGTATAAAGTCGAATGATTTTAATTTTTGGAAGAATGTTAATTGCTCTGTGTATGACGATTGTTGAAACATTTATATATTTACTAAATTTCTTTTTCTTAACTTTTCACGTTCTTCATGTCTATCGATAACCTTTTTTATAAGTTGTTTTGCAAGTGGGGCAGCCGCTTTGCTTCCTGATCCACCATGCTCAACAAATACACTTATAGAATATCTCGGATTTTTATAAGGACCAAAAGCAATAAACCAAGCATGATCTCTATCTTCGTAAGGAATTTGTGAAGTTTCTAAATCAAGTTCTCTTTGTTCTTCTGTAATTCTTTTTACTTGAGCTGTACCTGTTTTTCCTGCGAATTGATATTTTGGATCTTCTATCCTTGATTTATAAGATGTGCCATTCCATTGATTTGTAGAAGCAAACATCGCTTCAAGAACAAATTTGACATTCTCTTGATTTCTAAAAAGTTTTTTATAATCCTTTTCACCAGGTTTGAAAAACTCTTCAGCTGTTCTTATAATAGATGAGTCATATTTTTCTTCTTTTGCTAGATTTTGACTCATTTTATATTTTATCTTTTCAAGACTTTCTTGATATTTATTTGAAATTAAAGTTGGATAAATTTTGAAACCACCATTTGCTAATTGGGCAGTCATTAAACATAGCTGAAGTGGAGTGGTTTGTACGTAACCTTGCCCGATCCCAGTAATTAGCGTTTCTCCTAATACCCAACCTTGACCAAGAATTGCTTTTTTCCAGTTTGTAGACGGAAATAGACCACCTTTTTCCTCTTTATATAAGTTATTAAAAACTTTGTTACCCAAACCAAATCTTGATGCTGTAACCTTTAGACGGTCTACCCCTAACCTCCTTGACATCTCATAAAAATATGTGTCACAAGATTGTATAATTGCACTTCTTAGATCAACAACGCCGTGTCCTTTCTTCTTCCAACAATGATAGGTTTGTCCATACATCTCCATCTTTCCTGTGCATCTCACTTTAAAGTTTGGAGATATAACATTATTTTCTAAGGCAGATAGTGCTACTACAGGTTTTATTGTTGAACCAGGTGAATAAAGTCCAGAAATTGTTTTGTTTATCAATGGCTTATTAGGATTATTTTTGATTGTATCCCAATCTTTATAACTAATCCCATATAAAAATAAGTTTGGATCAAAAGACGGGGATGAATGCATTGCAATAACTTCACCTGTATAAATATCCATCACACTTATAGATCCAGATTTATCTGCTAAAAGTTCATTACATAACTTTTGAACTTCTGTATCTAAAGTCAGTTTTATTTCTCTGCCTTTGTCTCCTTTTTGAAAATTAAGTTGTTTAATTCTCTTTCCAAATGCATTTACTTCATATCTTTGAACACCATTTGAACCTATTAGCTCATTTTCGAAAGATTTTTCTAGTCCTGTTTTTCCAACTCTTAAACCAGGGACGTGCTTATTTTTAATATTTTCATTATCTAATAAATCTTTTTCACTAGCTTGTGCAACATATCCCAAAACATGAGTATAATTTTCTTTAAATGGATAGCTTCTTGCAACAGAAAGAACTGGTTTTGCACCAGACAGTTCATGTAAGTAATAATTAACCTTTGAAAATTGATCCCAAGTTAAATTTTCAGATATTATAAGTGTCTCCCATGGTTTTTGTTGATTTTTTTTCTTAACAATTTTTGAAAATTCTTTATCTGATAATGAAAGAATATTTTTTAATCTAACCATTAAATTATTAAAATTTTCAACTTGTTCTGGAATAACGTGTAGTTGATAAACTTCGGTGTTACCGGCAATTGTGTTATTAAAATAATCTTTAAACTCCCCTCTTACTGGAGGCAATCTCCACTCTCTAAGTCTATTTTTATCAGATAAAGTGAGATATTTTTTATTATCGCTAATTTGAAGTGTAAAAAGTCTGGCTAAAATACCTGTAAATACTACACCCTTTGCAATAGATAAAATAAATACTCTTCTATTAATGGTATTAAATTTTCTAACATTAGAGTCGTTACTATTAAACATTTTGGGCTCCAAAGATTAATTTTTGATAATAATCAAATAATCCACTAAAGATTATATAAAATAGGAAAGTAAAAAGTATATTTACCAATATACTGTAATAATTTAATTCTACATCAAACACTAAACCAACAATTAAATAAAATAAAGAATTTACGACTAAAATAGCGAGCCCAAAAAAGAACCAGTCTTTTATTGCACTTGGTCTTAATGTTATATTCCTTAGATAAGATGAAAAAACACAGATAAGTAAGTAAGCTAGTGAACTCACACCTATAGGCAACCCAGTTACTACATCATTTAATAAACCACATAAAAATATTAATCCATAACCAAGGCTTCCAGATCTTTTTAAACTCCAATAATAAATTAAAATAAAAGGAAAATTAAATGAAAAGTATTTCAGATTAAGATAATTAAAATCAAATTCGTTTAATACTGAAATTATCAAGAGAATAATCGGTCCTTTTTCAAGGAATCTTTTAAAATAACTAAATTTACTTATCCCCGCCATTATTCATTTTCCTCTTTAAATGAAATTATTTTTACATATCGAAGTTGAGAAAAATCGGAGAAAAAACTTACAAGCATTTTATTATTTGAAGAATCTTTGAATATTTTTCCTATTGGAATACCAGATTTAAATAGCCCGCCTGCCCCGGACGTGAACACTATAGCATTTTCCTCAATCAACTCTTGTTGTCTTGTGTACTGAATAACGCCTTCATTATTTCCTGTTCCAGATAAAATAGATTGAATATTGTTTGGCATTATGTCCACAGGAACTTTACTATTTAAGTCAGACAAAAGTAAAACTCTTGATGTAGTGAATGATACTTCTACAACTTTTCCAATTAAATAACTCTTATCCATTACAGCCATACCTAATTCTACTCTATCTTTACTTCCTCTATTAATAATTACTGATCTAAGAAAAGGGCTTTTTTTATCTACAAGAACTTTTCCAATTATTTCCGATGTTAAAATATTTGTTTCTTCTATTGTTGATTTAAGTCTTTTGTTTTCTTCCAAAATATATTCAAAATTATAGTTCTTAGATAATTCAAAATCTAACTTTTCCTTAAGCAACTTATTTTCATCATAAACATTAAAATGGTTTATAATTGTTACATAAGATTTCTTAACAAAATTTTCTGGAACAGAAACAATAAATGTTGATCTATATGCAACTTCTCTTAAAGAAATTTTTAAGTAGTCAATTGGTTTTAAGTTGAATTTTTCAGAAACAAGAATTATAAATGTTAAAAAAATTAAAGCTAATAAAGAAAACTTTTGTTTGTTCTCCTTTTTTAAAAAAGCAGAACGAATAGCAATTACAAAGTCATCCCTGCTAGCTTGCATTTTATCAAATTAATACTCCGATAACATTGAATTAAATGTTTCTTCTTGATCTAGAGCTTTTCCTGTTCCAACTGCAACACATGCTAATGGGTCATCAGCAATGTGAACTGGTAAACCAGTTTCTTTTGAAAATCTTTTATCAATATTTTTTAATAAAGCTCCTCCACCAGTGAGTGTCAAACCCATATCAACTAAGTCTGCTGATAATTCTGGAGGTGTATTTTCTAACGCATCCTTAATACCATTAATCATTTCTCTTAAAATTGGATTCAATGCTTCTACTGTATCTTCCTCGCTAATGTTTACCTCTTTTGGAGTTCCGGATCTTAAATCTCTTCCTTTAACAGCATAAGTATTATTATTGGTTGCAATCGCAGTACCAACTTCTTTTTTGATTTTTTCAGCAGTACTATCGCCAATCATTAAGTTATATTCTCTTCTCATATAACTTATCAAAGAATGATCCATCGCATCACCTGCAACTCTTAAAGAATTTGAATAAACAACTCCACCTAAAGACATCACGGCAATCTCAGTTGTTCCTCCTCCAATATCAATGACCATTGAGCCAGTTGCTTCAGATATTGGTAAGTTAGCACCAATAGCAGCAGCAATCGGTTCTTCGATTAACTGAACTCTTCTAGCACCTGCTGCAAGAGCACTGTCTTGAATAGCTTTTCTTTCAACTGGAGTTGATCCAGTTGGAACACAAATTAAAATTCTTGGATTTGCAAATGAACTTCTTTTATGAACTTTTTTTATAAAGTGTTTAATCATTTCCTCTGTAACTATAAAGTCAGCTATAACTCCATCTCTTAAAGGTCTAATTGCTTGAATATTTCCAGGTGTTCTTCCAAGCATTGTCTTTGCTTCATCTCCTACTGCTAAAACTGATTTTTTTCCTTTGTTATCAACTACTGCTACTACTGAAGGCTCATTTAGAACTACTCCTTGCCCTTTAAGAACTACCAAAGTATTTGCTGTTCCTAAATCTATAGCCATATCTTGGCTCCACATTGCTGTTACTTTATCTAAAAGTCCCATTTATACTCCTCCTTTTACTTTTTGATGTTCGATATTCTGTGAAAGAGATTTTTTCTCTCTTTTAATTAACATTTTATTTAAAGCATTCAAATACGCGTTAGCAGATGCGACCAAAGTATCTGTATCTGCAGATTGACCTACAGTTGTTCTATCGTTTTCCTCAATTTTTACACTTACCGTTGCCTGAGCATCAGTTCCTTCTGTAACAGCGTGTACTTGATATAAAGATAATTTTACATCATGTGGGTAAAGATCTTTAATACATTTAAATATTGCATCAACTGGTCCATCACCAGTTTGAATAGTTTTTTTTACCTCACCAAAAACGTCTAGAGTCATTTCTGCTCTCTGAGGCTCGCCTGTTCCAGCAAATACTTTTAGAGATTTTAAATTTATAGCATTAATTTTATTATCAATTATTAGGCTATCATCAACTAATGCCACTATATCCTCATCGTAGATATGTTTCTTTTTATCAGCTAAAATTTTAAATTTTCCAAATGCAGCTTGGATCACGTCGTCAGTTACATCTGTGTATCCTAAATCATTTAACTTGTCTTTAAAAGCATGCCTCCCAGAGTGCTTACCCATAACTAAAGAAGTTTTCTTTACTCCAACACTCTCAGGTGTCATAATTTCGTATGTTTCTCTATTTTTAAGCATTCCATCCTGGTGAATACCGGACTCGTGTGCAAAAGCATTCTTACCTACAATTGCTTTATTAAATTGAACTGGAAAGCCAGTAGCATTAGAAACTATCTTTGACGCTTTACTAATTAATTCAGTTTTAATTCCAGTTTCATAAGGCATTAAATCATTTCTTGTTTTTATTGCCATAACAATTTCCTCTAAAGCTGCATTTCCTGCTCTCTCACCAATACCATTTATTGTACACTCGATCTGTCTAACACCAGCTGACAAACCGGCTAACGCATTAGCAACAGCTAAACCTAAATCATTGTGACAGTGGGCAGATATAATTGCTTTATCAATATTTGGTACATTATTTTTTATATGCGTAATTGTTTTTGCGAATTCCTCAGGAATAGAATACCCAACTGTATCTGGTATATTTATTGTTTTTGCTCCACATTTGATTGCAAGTTCAATTGTTTTACACATAAAATCTAAATTAGTTCTTGTTCCATCTTCACATGACCATTCAACATCATCTGTAAATTTTCTTGCATATGTTACACTGTCTTTAACTGCGTCTACGACTTGATCATCGGACATATTAAGTTTGTGCTTCATGTGAACTGGGCTTGTTGATATAAAAGTATGAATTCTAAATCTTTTTGCATATTTTAAAGACTCATGACAAGCGTCAATATCTTTTCTCATTGCTCTTGCCAATCCACAAGGTATAGAATTTTTAATTCCTTTGCTTATTGCAGAAACTGCTTCAAAATCACCAGGGGATGAAATTGGAAATCCTGCCTCAATAATATCAATTCCCATTTCATCAAACACTCTTGAAATTTGGATTTTTTCTTCAACGCTCATTGAGGCCCCAGGAGATTGCTCTCCATCTCTCATGGTAGTATCAAATATAAAAACTCTCTCTTTATCAGACATATTTTTAAAAATTAGATTTCGGATAATACAACCTATCGGAGATAATGCAAAATAAAAGAAATATTAAAACCCAATATGATGAAATAATTAGTTTTTATCGCTGTCTACTAATTTCTTTTTTGTGATCCATGGCATCATAGCTCTTAAGCCAGCTCCAACTTTTTCTATTGGGTGCTCAGCCAATTTAGCTCTAGTTTGAAGAAAGTTTTTTTGACCATTCTTGCATTCATCCATCCACTCTTTAGTAAATTCTCCAGATTGAATCTTATTTAAAACTTCTTTCATTCTTTTTTTAGTTTCCTCTTTATTTATTATTTTTGGGCCTGAGGTGTATTCTCCATATTCAGCAGTATTAGATATCGAGTAGTTCATATTTGCAATTCCACCCTCATAAATAAGATCAACAATTAGTTTTACTTCATGCACTGTTTCAAAATATGCCATTTCGGGTTCGTAACCCGCTTCAACTAATGTTTCGTAACCATTTTTAATTAATTCAACTAATCCACCACATAAAACTGTTTGTTCTCCAAATAAATCTGTTTCTACTTCATCCTTAAATGTTGTTTCAATTATGCCAGATCTTCCACCACCGATTGCAGATGCGTAGGACATAGCTATATCCCTTGCTTTTCCTGAACCATTTTGATGAACAGCAAATAAACAAGGAACTCCTCCACCTTTTTCAAATTCACTTCTTACTAAATGTCCTGGTCCTTTAGGAGCTACCATAAATACATCTAAATCTTTTCTTGCATTAATCAAATCGTAATGAATATTTAATCCATGAGCAAATGCTATTGAGGTTCCTTCTTTTACTCTTTGTTCAATATGATTTTTATAAATTGTTGCTTGAAGTTCATCGGGAGTTAATATCATAACCACATCTGCCCACTCAGCTGCATCAGATAAATTCATTACTTTTAGACCTTTTGACTCAGCTTTTACCTTACTTGCGGACCCATCTCTCAATGCAACCACAACATCTTTTACTCCACTATCTTTTAAATTTAAAGCATGAGCATGGCCTTGGCTTCCATAACCAAATATCGCAATTTTTTTATTAATTATTAAATTTTTGTCAGTATCTTTTTCATAGAACATCTTCATAAGTATCCCCTTTATTTAAAAATTTCTGCTCCTCTAGTCATAGCAACAGCTCCTGTTCTTGATACGCTCACCAAACCAAGTTTTTTCAAATTTTTTGACATTATATCTATTTCTCTTCTTAAGGCTGTTACTTGAACTACATAAGATTTGTTTGTTTTATCCAATAATACAGCATTATACTTTTTACAAGCATTAAAAGCTTTTTTTCTTTTAGAAATGTTCCCTACTAACTTAAATAAGGCCATTTCTTTAAAGATTACATTTTTATCTTCTCTTTTAAAATCTGCAACCTTATGTACTGGTACCAACTTTCTTAATTGTAATTTTATTTGTTCAATTACTTGGGGTGTACCTGTTGTTACTATAGTTATTCTTGATATATTTAATTTTGCATCAACCTCGGCAACCGCTAGGGACTCTATATTATAACCTCTACCAGAAAATAACCCGACAACTCTAGCTAAAACCCCAGCTTCATTATCAACCCATACGACTATTATATGTTTATCAAATTTACCTTTTTTACCAGGAGTACTGTATGCTGATTTACTCATTTTAAACTAGGGTCTTACCCTTTCCAGTAATTTTATTTTGTTCTTGGTCTTTTGGACCTAACAACATCTGATTATGAGGTTTACCTGATGGAATCATTGGAAAACAGTTTTCTTGTTTGTCAACTAAACAATCAAAAATAACAGGTCTATCTGTATTTAACATTTCGATAATCTTATCATCTAATTCATTAGGATTTGTGGCTCTAATTCCAACACAACCATAAGCCTCTGCTAATTTAACAAAATCTGGAAGCGCAGCAGTATAACTTTCAGAATAATTTTTATCATGAAGCAATTCCTGCCACTGTCTTACCATTCCCATGTATTCATTATTTAAAATAAATATTTTTATAGGTAGATTATATTGTACTGCAGTAGACATTTCTTGCATCGTCATTAGGACTGATGCCTCACCGGCTATATCAATTACAAGTTTTTTCGGGTGCGCAATTTGTACACCAACAGCTGCTGGCAAACCATAACCCATAGTTCCAAGTCCCCCTGAGGTCATCCATCTATTAGGTTTGTCGAACTTATAGTGTTGAGCTGCCCACATTTGATGTTGTCCTACCTCGGTTGTAATATATGTATCTTTACCTTTTGTTAACTCATAGAGTCTTTGGACAGCATACTGAGGTTTAATTGTTTCAGTGCTATTTACATAATCTAAAGATTTTTTTTCTCTCCATTTTTGGATCTGTTCCCACCATTTTGAAATTTTTTGTTTATTTGAATTTGCAAAATTTGGTTTTGCTTTCTTAATTGTTTTTAAAGTTGAAGATATTACATCTTGTACATCTCCAATTATTGGCAAATCTACTTTTACATTTTTATTAATTGACGATGGGTCTATATCAATATGAACTTTTTTAGATTTAGGAGAAAATTCATCAATCTTTCCTGTAATACGATCATCAAACCTCGCACCTATATTTATCATTAAATCACAATCATGCATTGCGTTGTTTGCTTCGTATGTGCCATGCATTCCAAGCATACCAAGAAAAGAGTTATCATCACCTGGGAAAGATCCTAAGCCTTGCAAAGTAGATGTTATGGGAAAACCTGTTGCTTCAACAAGCTCTCTTAATAATACGCTTGCTCTAGGCCCAGAGTTAATGACACCACCACCAGTATAAAATATTGGTTTGCTGGCTTTAGACATCAATTTTATTAATTCATCAATATCTTTTTGATTAAAGTTATTATGCCTTTTACCATTTAATTTTTTTTTTCTTTTAGGTTTTGAGTATTTAGCTTTTTGAAATTGAATATCTTTTGGTATATCTACTAAAACAGGACCTGGTCTACCAGTTGTTGCAACTTCAAATGCTTCGTGAATAATTTTTGATAAATCTTTTATGTCTTTCACCAGCCAATTATGTTTTGTGCATGGCCTTGTAATCCCTGTTGTATCACATTCTTGAAAAGCGTCTGTTCCAATTAAATGAGTTGGTACTTGTCCTGAAATACAAATCAAAGGTATTGAGTCCATGTATGCATCTGTTAATGCTGTAACGACATTTGTTGCTCCTGGTCCCGATGTGACTAATACTACACCTGGTTTACCAGATGATCTTGCGTATCCTTCAGCAGCGTGTCCTGCACCTTGTTCATGTCTTACTAAAATATGTTTAATGGATGAGTGATTTTTTAATTCATCATAAATGGGTAGTACTGCACCTCCAGGGTAACCAAAAATAAATTCAACATTTTGATCTTCTAAACATTTGAAAACAATTTCAGCTCCGGTTGATAATTTTGACATTTAACCAATCTAGCTGAAGTTGTGCTTATTGGTCAAGTTTAAGAGAGGGTATTTTTATATTTTTTATAAATGAGTTTAGCTTTTTATGATCAATATTTTCCCAGTCAATCATTTGATTTCTTGCCCAAGTTCTCTGTCTTTTTGCATATTGTCTTGTTTTTATGGAAATTTGGTCTTTTGTAACATCAATATTTTGCTCTCCATTTAAAAATTTAGAAATTTCTGAAATCCCTATTATCTTATTTGATGACTTATCCTTATTAACCTTTAGCATTCTAAATTTTTTTACTTCATTTACTGCACCAGCTGAAATCATATTATTTACTCTTCTGTCTATTCTTCTGATTAAATCTTCTTTAGGACAGTCGATATAAATTTTTAAAAATTCTTTCTCATTAAAATATTTCTTTGTTTTTTCAAACCACATAAATAAGGAAATTTTTGTATATTTTTTGACCTCGAAAGCTCTAATTGATCTTTGCGAGTCGTTAGCGTTTATTTGTGATTTAGCTAAAGGGTCTAATTTGATTAAATTTTTATAGAATTTTTTTTGACCTATTCTTAAATGCTGTTTTCTAATTTTATTTCTATATTTAAGTGGTATCACAGGAATTTTTGCTAAACCATTCAAAATAGCTTTAAAGTATAATCCTGTTCCTCCGACTAATATTGGGGTTTTATTTTTTTTTTGAATTTGGTTAATTATTTTAAGTACTTTTTTTAGCCAATCGCCAGTTGAAAAATTTTTTTTAACACTGTGGAAACCATAAAGATGGTGAGTGATATTTTTTATTTCTTTAATTTTAGGACGAGCATTAAGTATTTTAATTTCTTTATATATCTGCATGCTATCAGAATTAATAATTTCCCCGTTTACTTTTTTTGCAAGTTTAATAGCTAAATCTGATTTTCCTGAAGCAGTTGGACCAGCAATTAAAATTATTTTGGACTTTTTGTCCATATCCTAGTTAAGTTTGACGCCGATATAACTCTTTTGATTTTGATTATTGTAAATAACAATAACAATTGATTTATTTTTTGCCATCACAGCTGACTTCATAATATTATCTAGGTCACCAGGTGTTTTAATTTTTCTTTTTTGTGCTTCTATTATTATATTATTTATTGCTAGATTAGATATTGGACTATCATTGTCAATTTTTGTAATAACAACTCCGGTAGTATTTGATGGCAATCCTCTGTTAGTTATGTCGTCTTTCTTAAGTGTTCTCACTTCAATTTTAAGATTTTCAATTCTAGACGATTTAACTAGTTTTGGCTTTGTTTCTTTGAAATCTTCTGATGTTTCTAATCTTCCTAAAGTAATTTTTTTATTAATAATTTTCTTGTTTCTCCATATTTTAACATTAACAATCTTTCCAACTTTTGTTTGAGCAACTATCATTGGAAGTTCTTTCATTTCGTTAATTTTTTTTCCATCAAATTCTAAAATGATATCACCCGCTTTAACGCCGCCTTTATCTGAAGGACTGCCATCTGATACACTTGATACTAATGCTCCTCTTGGCTTTCCTAGTTGTTCAGCTTCTGAAATTTCTTTTGTAACTTGTTGAATTCTTACTCCTAACCATCCTCTTTTTGTCTCTCCAAATTCAATTAATTGATCAATAACTAATTCAGCACTATTTGAAGGAATTGCAAATCCAATTCCTATTGAACCAGACTGTCCTAAAATTGCTGTATTAATTCCTATTACGTTTCCATCCATGTCAAATAATGGTCCGCCTGAATTACCTTGGTTAATTGAAGCATCAGTTTGAATATAGTCTTCGTATCTAGTGAGACCTATACTTCTGTTTCTTGCAGATATAATTCCAGCTGTAACAGTACCTCCTAAACCGAAAGGATTACCTATAGCTATTACCCAATCTCCTATTCTTGCTTTATCTGAGTTTCCAAATTTTACTGGAGTAAATCTATCGTTAGAATCAATTTGTAAAACAGCAATATCAGATAATGGATCTGCACCAATTATTTTAGCGCTATATTCTTTATCGTCATTAAATCTAACTAATATATCTTCTGCACCTTTTATGACGTGATTGTTTGTAATAACAAGACCTTTTTCATCGATTATAAAACCTGATCCTAGAGCGCTTGCTTTTCTTTCTTGTGGTGTTCCAAATTCTTTGAACATATCTTCAAAAGGTGATCCAGGAGGAAATTCGAAAGGAAAAGGATTTGATCTAGATACAACTGTTTGGGTAGTTGAAATATTTACAACAGATGGCATTAACTTTTCTGCTAAATCAGCGAATGAATTAGGCACGTTTTGAGCTTTTACGCTTAAAGTAAAGCTTACGGTTAGAACAAAAATTAGAGCTGATTTAAAAAATTTGTATTTCATCTTAAGTTTTAAAGTACCACACAATTACAAATCCAATAATTGCAAATGTTAGACCTGAAAATCTTATTTGGGATATTTTCAACATGTCTATTTTTTTAGCATATTTTTCATTTTTGATGGAAATATGGCATACAAAATGCCTTCAATAAATAAGAATAGACCAAAAGCAATGATCAATTCATTCATGAAACAATTATGGATTAGCTTTAGATTTTACGTTTCCAAAAAATTTAAAAAATTCACTATCTGGGGACAGTACTAAAGAAGTCTCTCCTCCTATAAGAGCTTTTTCATATGCTTGCATCGCTCTATAGAAAGCAAAGAATTCAGGATCTTGACCAAATGCATTAGCAAAAATTTTATTTCTCTGACCATCACCCTCACCCTTCATAATCTCAGATTTTTTTTGAGCATCTGCTAATATTACTGTTACCTCCTTGTCAGCGGTTGATGTAATAGTCACAGCCATCTCAGCTCCTTTCGCTCTAAATTCCTTTGCTTCTCTATTTCTTTCAGTTTGCATTCTTGCAAAAATGGCATCGCTGTTTGCTTGTGGAAGGTCTGCTCTTTTTATTCTTACATCAATAATTTTAATACCAAATTTTTCTGCTTCATTATTTACACCCTCTTGAATTAAAGCCATTTGTTTTGTTCTATCTTCTGATAATAAAGTTTGAAGTCTTTGAGTACCTAATACACTTCTAATTCTAGAATTTATAATTGTTGACAATCTAGATCTTGCAACTCTTTCATTTCCAACTGAGATGTAAAACTTTAAGGGATCAATTATTTGGAATCTCGCAAATGCATCAACAATTAGCCTCTTCTGGTCTGATGCAATTACTTCCTCTGGTGGAGCGTCTAAATTTAAAATTCTTTTATCTAAAAAAACGACATTTTGAATGAAGGGAAGTTTAAAATTTAAACCAGGTTTTGTAATGATTCTTTTTGGATCACCAAATTGTAAAACAATTGCTTGATTTACCTCTTTAACAATAAAAATTGAAAAAAATGCAGTCGCAGCAATTACAGCAATTATTGGTAATATTATTTTTTTCATTTTAATTTGTTGCTTTCTTTAATTCTGGCAAAGGAAGATATGGTACAACACCAGATCCGGCTTCTTTATCAATTATTACTTTGTCAATATCCGCTAAAACTTTTTCCATAGTTTCTAAATACATTCTTTCTTGTGTAACTTGTTTTGCATTTTTGTATTCATTAAATATTGCCAAAAATCTACTAGCTTCACCCTCCGCTTTAGCTACAACTTCTTTTTTGTATGCTTCTGCTGCTTGTAAAATTTTTGCAGCTTCTCCTCGTGCTCTTGGTATAACATCATTAGCATACGCCTCAGCTTCGTTTTTGGATCTTTCCATATCTGCTCTCGCCGCCTGTACATCTCTAAATGCATCAATTACTTGATCCGGTGGGTCAGCTTTTTGTGTTTGAACTTGTGTAACTTGAATTCCACTTGTGTATTCGTCTAAAATTGATTGAATAATTTCTTGTGTATCAGTCTCAATTTTTGATCTTCCTTCTGTTAAAATTGGTTGAATATTGCTTCTAGCGATTACTTCTCTCATCGCTGTTTCAGCCGCAGCCTTTACAGTTCCTTCTGGATCCTGAATTTTGAATAAAAAATTTCCAGCATCTTTAATTACCCAGAATACCGAGAAATCTATATTTACTATATTTTCATCTCCAGTTAACATCAAACTTTCTTCTGGTACATCAGCAACAGCGGATGATGTAAATCCACTATCTCTTTCTGATCTAAAACCAATATCAATTCTATTAACTTTTGTAACTTTAGGTGTTAGTACACTTTCTATCGGGAAGGGTATATGGTAATTTAATCCTGGCTGAGTAGTTTTTACAAACTTTCCAAATCTTAGTACAACTCCTTGTTCATCAGGCAAGACTCGATATAAACCGCTCAATGCCCAAATAACCAATAAAATAATTAATCCAAAGATTATCGGTTTTCCACCTTTTGCAGCGCCACCTGGCATAAATCTATTTATTGTTTGTTGAAGATTTCTAATTATCTCGTCAATGTCTGGCGGTGTAGGACCTTTTCTACCAGATCCATTTCCTCCACCCCCTGGGGGAGAACCCCACGGACTTCCACCTCTTCCTCTAAAATCATCAACCATGACACTCTATATAGTGTCTTTAATTGGAAAAACAAGATAAGTTAAAAGGTTAAATTAGTACTTATTGAAGCAATGGCGCAAATAAAACCAAGAAAAAAGTTTGTTAAAAATCCAATTACTGGAACAAAATTCACTATCGCAGTATCTAGCGCCAAAGGTGGGGTTGGAAAATCAACTTTTGCAACAAATCTTGCTTTAGCGCTAAAGAAAAATGGGTGTAAAGTTGGATTACTTGATGCTGATATTTACGGTCCATCGTTACCAAAGCTCTTGTCAATCAACGAAAAACCAAAAAGTGAAGAAGGAAAATTAATTCCTCTGATCAAATATAACATCCAATGTATGTCTATTGGCTTTTTGACTGAAGAACAAACACCAATGATTTGGAGAGGTCCGATGGTGACTAGTGCAATAAAAACTTTCACGCAGAAAGTTAGTTGGAAAGATCTTGACTTCATAATTGTTGATATGCCTCCCGGTACTGGAGATACTCAACTTACATTTTCTCAGGAAATAAGTTTAGATGGAGTAATTATTATTTCTACACCACAAGAAATAGCTCTTCAAGATGTTAAAAGAGGTATTAGAATGTTTGATAAACTTGGCACAAAAATTATTGGGCTCGTTGATAATATGAGTCATTTTATTGGGGATGATGGAAAAAAATACAATATATTTGGTAGTGGTGGGGTTGAAAAAACAGCAAAAGAGTTTGAGAAAGAGTTTCTAGGAAATATACCAATTAATCCAGAAGTTGGAAGGCAGGGCGATAATGGAATGCCTATTGTGGAAAGTATGCCTGACCATGATATTTCGAAAATATATATTAATTTAGCGGAGAAAATCAAAAATAAATATTTATAATAATTATTTTTTAAAAAAAGCATCCAAAAAAAGAATATGATTATTTTTATATTTTATCTTAGTAATAGAAAATAAATTATAATCAAATTTTTTTAAAAAATTTAATATGTCTAAATATGAGTCTCTAGTATTTTTATGCATTAAAGGAAAACATATTTCAACTTTAAGCAATTTAATATTGCCATTTTTTAAGTTTTTTTTCATGCCTTTTAAAATGTTTAGATCCTCGCCTTGAGCATCAATTTTACAAAAATCAATCTTTTGGTTTTTATTAAAAATATTATCGAATACTTTAGTTTTTATTTTTATTTTTTTTTTTATTTTTTGTACAGATTTATAAGTGTCGTTCTGTATATAAAAACTTGATTGAGACGGAATTTCATAAATATAAAAAAATTTTTTTTTTTCTTTATTTGATAGAGCAATATTATAAATTTTATCCTTCTTGGTAATAAAGTTAGAATTTAATTGTTTAGCTAAACTTTCTATTGGTTCGAAACAAAATACCTGTCTAGTTTTAAAATTTTTTTTAATAAATTCTAGGTAATTTCCAACGTTTGTACCAATATCTACATAAATAATTTCTCTATTTTTTAGGTTGTTTTTCAACAAGTTTTTTTCATTACTAACGGATGAAAAAAGATAAGAAATCGCATCGTCAAGTTTTTGATAGTATTTTAAAAGGTTCATTTATTTACCGATATATCTTATTTAAGAAAATTAAGATATTAATAATTAAATTAAATGAGAAAATTTTTTAAATTTGAATTTATATTTATCTACTCTTTTCTTTTAATATTTGTAATTACAAATATTTATATTAATAAGTTCAGTGAGCAATACTTTATAAGCGATGGCTACAAACATTCCAGTTTATATCAAGAAGATGCAATATCTTATTTCAAAGTAACCGATAGAATTTCTAATGATATAACAGAAGGTAAAAAAATCTATAACAGTGGTGGTCCATATAGTTTTTCATTTTTACATCCACGAATAATTTATTTTTTTAATAATTTTTTTAATTCTAACCAAGAAATAATTAATAGTACTAAATTAAAAATAGAGTTAAGAAATTATAAATTTTTTTTATATTTCCAAATAATTTTTTTTTATTTATCGACATTTTTTCTTAATAGATCTTTATTAAAAATTTTTGATAAAAATTTATCTAATACAATTTGTATAGTTATATTAATTAATCCAATTATTTTTCAATGGCATATGAGCTTTTATACTGAAAGTATCTTTCTATCCTTTTTAATTCTTTTAATGTGTTTTCTATTTAGATCAAAAAGTTGGGTAAATTTTTTATTTATAGGTCTATATTTGGGCATTATGTACTCGCAAAGAACAATCGCTTTGCTTTATCCAATAGTAATTTTTATTTATATAATTTTTTTAAACCAAAATCTCAAAGAAAAAATAATTAAACTTTTTTCTCTTACAATGGGAATGTCTTTAATTTTATTTTTAATTGGTTTTTATAATTATAATAGAGCAGGAGTTTTTTATTTTACACCAATGCAATCAAAAACAGATATAAGAACATATTTGGAAGCAGATGTTTTGGGATACTCGAAAAAAATAAGTAAAGAAGATGCTCAAGAAGAACTTAAAAACTACAACTTAAATCTTATAAATACTTATAGTTACGATTTACAAAAAGAGAGAGATAAAATTGAATTTTTAAACAAAGTACAAAAAAATTCTTTTAAAACGTTAATTTCTAATAAGGCTATTACATTTAAAATTATAATAAAAAACTATCTCCATACAATGTTATTGAATCCAGTTCAGGTTTTCTTCGAAGCAAAATACCAAAATTGGATAGATTATAAAAAAAGTGATGATCATAAATTATGGTTGATGGTGAGAATTATAATTACTCCAATTTTTTTTATAATGGTAGGATTAGGTTTAATTTTCTCTATTAACAAAGTTAAATTCAAATATAATATTTTTTTATTTTTATCTATAATCTATTTTACTTCTATAAGTTGCTGGCTACCTAACACAAGATACTTTGTACCATCAGTATTATTTATGAGTATTTACTTTTCAGTATTTTTACATCATATAACTTTATTATTCAAAAAAAATAAATTATCACAATCAATTAAAAAATAGATTTATGTTAATCTAATTCAAATTGATTTTTATAGTCTTTCTTTAAATCTTGATTTTGATCTTTTTTATCTAAAAAACAATTTCCAATAACAAGCTTATCCATTTCAGTTCCCATAAAACAATTAAATGCATCTTGTGGTGTATTTACAATTGGTTCACCTCTAACATTGAATGACGTATTGATAATTACGGGACAGTTTGTTTTCTCTTTAAATTTTTTAATCAAAGAATAATATTTTGGATTTGTCTCTTCATGCACTGTTTGTATTCTTGCAGAGTAATCAACATGAGTAACAGCAGGAATATCTGATCTTTTTATATTAAGTTTATCTATTCCAAACAGTTTTTTTTCATCATCTGTCATCTTAATTTTTTTACCATCTAGAACTTCTGCAACCAATAACATGTATGGGCTATCAGTATTAATTTTGAACCAACTATCTAGATCTTCTCGTAATACCGATGGTGCAAAAGGTCTAAAACTCTCCCTATATTTAACTTTTAAATTTAAATTCTTTTGCATTGTAGGTGATCTAGCATCCCCAAGAATAGATCTTCCACCAAGTGCTCTTGGTCCAAACTCCATTCTTCCTTGGAACCACCCTACTGCATCACCGTTTTTTAAGCATTCTGCAGTTTTTTCAATTAAGTCGTTTTCATCAAAAACCTCAAACTTAGCATTAATGTTTTTAAGTTCTTCCTCTATTTCAGTTTGAGAGTAACTTGGTCCCAAGTATGATCCTTGCATGTCATTATTTGATACATGTCTCTCTTTTTTTAATTCTAAATGCCATAAAGCAAGAGCTGCTCCTAAGGAACCTCCAGCATCACCGGCCGCTGGTTGTATCCATAAATTATCAAATATTTTTTTTTCTAAGATTTTTCCATTTGCAACGCAATTAAGCGCTACACCACCAGCTAAACATAAATTTTTAATATTAAATTCCTTTCTTAGCGAGTAGGCCATACTTATCATCACATCCTCAGTAACTTTTTGAATAGATGCTGCAACATCCATGTGAAACTGTGTTAATCTATCGTTTTTACTATCTCTTGGCTCTTTACCAAACAATTTATGAAACTTGTCGCCAGTCATTTTTAAACCAGTTGCATAATCAAAAAATTCTTGTGATAACTTAAATGACCCGTCATTTTTAATATCAATTAAATTATCTTTAATCAAACTTGTGTATTTTGGTTCACCATAAGGAGCTAAACCCATTAGTTTATATTCTCCACTATTTACCTTAAATCCTGAATAATAAGTAAACGCTGAATATAATAGACCTAGAGAATGTGGAAAGTGTATTTCTTTTTCAATTGACAATTCCTTATCTTTGCCGATTGCTACTGTTGTTGTTGCCCACTCTCCAACACCATCAGCAGTAAGAACCACAGCTTCTTTAAAGGGGGAAGGGAAAAAAGCACTAGCCGCATGACTCAAATGATGTTCAGAAAAATAGATTTTTCTTTCATCTTCAAAATTTTTATCATGTTCCTTTAGAAGCTTCATCAGCATATTTTTTTGAAAAAGCTTTTCTCTTAACCAAGTCGGCATAGATTTAGTAAATTGCTTAAATCCTCTAGGTGCAAAAGCGACATATGTTTCTAGGAGTCTTTCAAATTTTAAAAATGGTTTTTCAAAAAAAATTATATGATCGACATTGGATAATTTTAATTTTGCAAATTTTAATACAAACTCAACTGCATTGTAAGGGTAATTGGAGTCATGCTTTTTTCTGGTAAAACGTTCCTCTTGGGCAGCAGCTAATATTTTTCCATCTACAATTATTGCTGCTGCACTATCATGATAGAATGCTGAAATACCAAGTATAGAGGTCACAGATCAAAATATTGTATAAATAAATGGGGCTACTGCCGAACCTTGGCTTAAAATAATTAGACCCCCAAATAAAGCTAGAACTAAAATAATAGGTAATAGCCAAAACTTTTTTCTTACTTTTAAAAAATTCCAAAATTCAACTAAAAAACTCATAATATCTAAAATTGATTTTTTAAATTATTATTTGAATTATCTTTTTTGAGCCAATAAGTCTCTTTTGCATCTTTTTTTAAATTTAGAAGATCTTTACCTAATAGTCTCATTATTATTCCAGTTGGAGTTACAACCAAAAAAAATACCACACCCATAACTATTGGTGCAACAAAATTTCCTAATATAATTCCAAATTTAAACCAAGCTTTATTAAGTGGTAAAAGTAAGTTTGAATTAATTAAACCTAATATTAGGAAGATTATCGACAAAATTAATGACCATATTCGTATTTCATTTTGACTTAATAACGGCCATAACGCTATTATTAAAAAGACAATAAAAAACACAATTCCAAAATTTTTATTTGAAGGTAATTTTATTTTTTGTTTCACAATTTACTCTACAATTTTTTTTTTTAAATCAAAAGCATTCATTAATTCATTCCATTCTCTTTTTGAGAGACCAGAATCATCGATGCTAATATTTTTTCCAGCTATCAAATCTTTTATTACCGATTTTCCTTTCGATGAAATTTCAGTCCCTCCAACTCTGTAGTCTATAAAAGCTTCATAAGTAATAGGAACCCATTTTTTTAAAGTATCTAACATAACGTCGGCATAAGCTCTTATTTCATATTGCGCATGACTATCAACTCTTAGTCTTAAAAAATTCATCAAATTTAATAAATCAGTTTTCCAATACCATTGTGTATAGGTATTTAAAGTTAAATTCATTCTAGCAAGTTCTCTTGCTAATCCAGATTTTTTTTCATCTATAACAGACCCATCATAACGTTCGTTCAGCATAGTTTCATAGTTATCATATGTTCTTTCAGCATCTTTTTTTAATAAATTTAAAACTTCCTTCGCTTGCTCTCCTGACAATACCTCTCCCCTTCCTTGTCTATTGTTTTTTGATTGGGCGGCTAAGTTTTCTTGAGTTGGTAAATAAAATTCTTTATCTAGAATTGAGTATCTAGCTGAGTACTCATTTACATTTGCTGTTCTATGTCTAATCCATTGTCTAGCTATAAAAATCGGTAATTTAATATGATATTTAATTTCACACATTTCAAAAGGAGTGCTGTGCCAGTGTCTCATTAAATACTTTATTAAACCTGAGTCTGTTGAAACTTTTTTTGTTCCCTTTCCATAAGATACTCTTGCTGCTTGTACAATTGAGGTATCATCTCCCATATAATCAATTACTCTAACAAAACCGTGATCCAATATTGGTAGCGCTTCAAACAGTATATCCTCTAAGGCAGGAGCTGTTACCCTTTTTGTAGTATATTTTTGGGATTGCAGATTTTCTATTTCTTTTTTTTGTTCGTCTGTAAGTTTCAAATTAATTACCTTTATTATGAATCAATTAAGTATTATATTAAAGAAGTTTGTTTTCCAACTTACTTTTTTTTCTATTTGTGCACAATAAGTTTTAAAAAACTTTGCATCCATTATATTTACATAAGTATTGATAAAAGATTTTGGTTTTCCTACAAGACCAACAAATCGTTTTTCATTCATTTTTTTAATGTAATTTTCAGAGTTTTTCCAATGATCAATTCCACAAATGTGGTAAATTCTATTTTCACGAGCAAACATACCTCCATAAAAATCTCTCATCAAATAAAGCTCAGTTGACGATAAAATAAAAATTATTGAAAAAACTGCTAAAATAAATTTTTTACTTTCTATTAAATTTGTAGCTAAAGCAATAATAATTAAATATAGAGGGTAAAAATATATATTATACCCAACTGAGTTTCTTACACCAAAAGATATTATTAATATTAAAATTCCAATAAATAGAATAAAGATCATTGATGTTATTTTTTTGTTTTTTTTTATAAATAGAACAAAAAGTAATAATATTGAGCAAATAAAAATATAAATAAATCTGAAAAAATCTTGAATTCCAATTAATATACCAGCTATTTCAAAAGTAAAACTTTTGTTAATCCACAATTTATAATTCATCGAAAGTAAAGGTCCAAATTTTTCCATGAGATTTTTAAAGCTAAATTCACCTGTGTAATCTAAGTCAAAAATTTTCCATGTATGCCATGACATAGAATGGATTGGGTTTGTCAGAAAAAAAATATTTATTTCATGAAATCTGATTAATCCTATTAAATCTAAAAAAATAAAAAAGATCGAGCAAAATATGATGCCAAACAAAATTAAATAATTAGCTGAAAGTACCTCTCGAATGTTGATTTTTTCGTTTCGTGATAAAAAGCAAAGGTATAAAAAATAAAAGATAATAAAAGTTAAAAATAAAATAAGATCTATATAATGGGGTAAAGAAATAACTTTATCCACATAGTTTGATAAAATTGAAAACCCAAAAAAAACTTCAAAAACAAAATATCCAATCAAAATAGAAGAAAAAAGTGTAGTTAAAGTTTTAAAATTATAGTTATTGAGAGCAAAGTGAGATTTATGAGTCTCAAAAAAGTAAAAAAGCAGGGGAAATAAAATTATTAAAAAAAATAATAAAAATATTACTTGTATTTTGGCAAGCAAAGCCAGACAAAAAAATATTCCAGAAAAAAAGCAATATACTTTACTTTTCTTATGTTTAACATAACGAATTAAAAGATTAAATCCCAAAAGACAAAATAAAACTGAAACTATTTCATTTCTTACCAAAAAAGAAGTTCATAAATATTTATAAAAGTAAGGATTAATAAAGTAGTAAAAATAGTTATTATAGGCCTAAGATTAAGATCTTTTAATATTTTAAATAACAAAAAAATAAAACTAAAAATAAAAATACTATTTAAAATTCTAGCAATACTAAATAAATTTTGTAATTTTTGATCAATGTCATTGGAGTTTAGAATTTCTATAAGTGTAAAACCTTCAAAAAAAATTGACAAAATCTTAAATAACCCGCCCAAAATTAAAAATGTTGTAAAAGCCGGATGATGTGTATAATTTTGATCTATATCAGAATAGATAAGTAATGAGTTAAAGATGATTATCATGTCTTGATCTGTTATTGAGCTCCAATGTTGATTAGATGCTTGGAATAAATTCAAGGTAATAAAATAGAAAAAAATTAGTATTATAGATATTTTTTCTGAAACTGTAGTTATTACAAAATTTGAGTGTTTAAACATTATATTTTAAGATTGAAAATATTAGCATTATTTCTATATTAAGCATGTTGGTTTTCCAACTATGACGATAAACGAATTTCGTAATAAACATTGCGGACGTGGGGGCAGTACCCACCACCTCCACCATATTCAACTTAAGGGGGTGAACTAGGATCGACGGGTGTCTAAAGGCTGTTCTTTCGTTCGGAATTGTTCCACCGAGACGGGCTAAATTATAATTGCAAATAATAAATTTGCACTTGCAGCTTAATTAATTTTTATTAATTAAGTTACGGGGTTCGGGGCACCTGGCAACAGAACGCCCCTACTCATTTGTTAATTTAGTGTG
Organism: uncultured Pelagibacteraceae bacterium; assembly: GCA_902617645.1. Taxonomy (GTDB): domain Bacteria; phylum Pseudomonadota; class Alphaproteobacteria; order Pelagibacterales; family Pelagibacteraceae; genus Pelagibacter. The sequence goes on from CACMXM010000004.1 coordinate 41,510, forward strand.
ACACTCTGAACCTTTTTATAATTTTCATAATAATTATTTAAAGTTGAAAGGAGAAACTATGAAAAAATTTATAGTATCAATTTTTTTTGTGTTAATAACTAATTCTGCTATTGCAGGATCTTGTCCAATGTTATGGGGTAAAATCGATAGCAAAATTAATGAGATTCAAAAACTCAGAGATGCTGGAAAAAAAGCTCATGATAGTGGTGATCACGCTAAATCAGAGGAGCTGTTAAATAAAGCAATAAGTATGTTAAATGACTAAATTTATATGAGGTGATTATATCACCTCATATTAAATTAAATTTAATTTATGAAATTAAAATTAGGTAAAAAAGCTCCAAATTTTAAACTACCTAGCACTAATGGAAGAATTTTTAAGTTAAGTGAAATAAAAAAAAATATTATCCTTTATATATATCCAAAAGATGACACTCCTGGGTGTACTCT
>CACMXM010000005.1 GCA_902617645.1 uncultured Pelagibacteraceae bacterium
GGTCTCAGTCTTTTACCTTTACCTCCAGCAAATATAATAGCTCTTTTAATCATGTTTAATACATTTGTATCATGAATATGATAATTTATAAATTTTATTAATCTTTTTTAATTCTTTTAAATTTAAAACATTATTTAAATCAAAAATATTATGCAGAATCAAAAAAAATTGTTTTCTTCATTTTATTAAATTTTAAAAAAGAAAAATTTTTAAAACTTTGATGCTTTACACATAATAAAACTATATCGTAAAATCCATTTATTTTTTCAACTTTCCTTATATCTTTAAATTGATCAGAAACTAATGGATCATAAAAAAATAATTTTGGATTTAATTTTTTTAACTGATTAATTAAATTTAGGCTTGGAGAGTTCCTTAAATCACCAACATCATTTTTATAGGCCATACCAACTATAAGAATTTTTTTATTATTAAGAGACTTTTTAAATTTTTCTTTAATTAAATTTAATGAATTACCTGTCATTTTTTTATTTACTTTTAATGCTAGCTCAGAAAACGGAAAGCTAATATTCTTATTTTTTAAAAAAAAATTTGATGATATTTTTCCAAAAATAGGGTCCTTTGTTAAACAATATCCGCCAACGCCAAGACCTGGTGACATAATATTGTTATGAGTATTTCTTTTTTTTATAGCATCAATTATCTCAAAAAGGTTAAGATTAAATTCTTTACAAAATTTCATCCATTCATCTATAAACGCTATGTTAACTGCTCTATAGCTATTTTCTATAATTTTACATGTTTCAGAAGCAGTTGTATTTTCAAGTTCCGTTATTGTATATTTTTTTGTATTAGTGATTTTTTTTAAGAAATTTCTGCATAATATTTTTGATTTATAATCTATTCCGGAATAAACTCTATGAGTATCCCTACAGGATTTTAAATAATTTTTTCCAGGGGTTACTCTTTCAAATGCATGAGACAAAAATAATCTTATTTTTTTCTTTTTTTCTATTCTTCTTAATATGGGCTTAAGTAAGTTTTCACAAGTACCTGGAGGGACCGTTGTCTCAATTAAAATTAATGAATTTTTTTTTGCATTATTAATGACTTCTTTAAAACCATTTAAAAAAGAAAATTTACTTTTTTTTATTTTTTTTAAATCATAATTAATAGTTATTAAAATTATATCAGCAAGTTTGAATTTTTTTTTATCAAAAGTAAATTCAAAGTTTCTACTTTGAACTAATTTTTTAAAGTTTTTAATCAAATTCTTATCATTAGAGTGATGAGGAAATATACCTTTTTTGGCCTGATTGATTATATTAATTGTTCTTAAATTTTTTTTTTCAACACAAAGAATTTTCAAATTATTAAATTTTTTACTTATTGCTATATTAACAGCATTAACAGCGCCAACATAACCAAATCCCTGAACAGCTATAACTTTATTTTTTTTTTTCATAAAATTCTATTGTTTTTTTTAATTGATAGATAAAACTTTCTTGATTTTTAAAATTATAAATATTTTTTAAATTTTTTAGAGAAGGCTTTCGAATATGAACAGAATTTTTGTTATCTCTTTTATAAATAATTTTTTTATTTGAATTCATAATCTTTTTTATTACAGATACTAACTTATAATTTTTTAAAAAATTTTTATCGTCTCCAATATTTAATGTTTGCTTTTTTAAACTTGAATTAATTGAGGTAGATATGATTTGATCTATTGCATCATCTATAAATATATAACTTCTAGAGTGATTTTTGTTATAAACCTCAACATACTTTTTTTTAGATAAAAATTTTTTGATGAAAGTAGGTATTCCATGAGTTTCACACATTCTAGGACCAAACACATTATGTAATCTTAAATTTATATAAGGTAGTTTCGAATTTATATAAATCATTTCCCCAGCGATTTTTGAAAACATATATACTGATCTTGGATGGCTTATATCTGAAAGTGTCAATATAGAATTTTCTTTATTTGGTGGTTGCGTGATATTATTCAGTAAACCACCATCATAAACTTCGCTTGATGACATAAAAATTATTTTTTTTAATTTATGTTGTTTTTTAGCAAATGCAGAAATATTAAAAGCTATATCAATATTATTTTTAAGACTTCTGTAACTATTGTTTATAATCTTATCTACACCTAGCCATGCAGCGCAATCAAATATATAACTATAATTTTTTTTTCTTAAATTTTTAAATGATCTTTTTTCAGCTAGGTCAATTTTTTTATAACTAACACTATGTCTGTATTCATTTTTTAAATATCTAAGTAGTTTTTTATTACTATTGAGATCTACAATATCTACTTCAAATCCTAATTTACATAATTTGACAGCCAGTTTGAAACCTATAAATCCAAATCCTCCAAAAATGATTACTTTTTCTTTCATTTTTAAAATGTATATTTTGTTAAGTACTTGCTCAAATTTTTCTTAAAATTTAAATTCTTATCGTCAATATAAAAATCCGAGGAAGGTTTACCAAAAAAAATTTGATCGTACATAACTCCCCATTTTTTTAATTGTTTGATTGTAAGTATTTTAGCACTTTTTTTTGCCTTGTTTTGATTATCATTATTTCTACCCATATATCTTGCAGTAAATATCTTAATAACATGACCATTACTTTTAAGTTTATTAATCAAATTTATATTTTTTTTTATCGGCTTTGATTTTTTGTAATTAGAATTATTTGTTGTGCAAATAATATTGTCAATATCAAAACAAAAAATTTTTTTTTTCATAAACAAGAAATTCTATTTTACTCTAAATATAAATTCATTCATAGTTAAGACTAATCCTTTTTATACAGTTAACCTTTTTAAAATCATTATCAAAACTTAATTTTTGAAAATTTTTTTTTATCAATTTTATAAATTTCATTTGCAAATTTTTTTAAAGTATTTTGTCTGTGTGTAATTAAAATAATAGTTAAATCTTTATATTTCTTTTTTAGGTTTCTTAAAATTTTTTCTTCATTTGCCTGATCTATGCCACTAGTGGCTTCATCTAAAATTAATAGTTTAGGGTTTTTATAAAGTGCTCTTGCAATTCCTATTCTCTGTTTTTGACCGCCAGATATATTTACAGATTTTTCACTAATGTAAAAATCTAATCCTTCTTTTTTTTTTTTTACAAATTCATTCAATTTACAAATACTAAGAACATGTTTAATTTTTTTTTTACTTATTTTATTTTCTTGTATACCAAAGGCGATATTATTTTTGATTTTACCACTTATTAAAAAAACATCTTGGGGCACATATCCTATTGAATTATGCCAAGTTTCTATTCTGTCCTTTATATCAAAATTATCTATTTCAATTTTTCCTCTGCTTGGATTTAATAAACCAGCTAATAAATTTATAAACGTGGTCTTACCTGATCCACTTTCACCAATTAAACCAGTAATTCTTTTTGATTTAATTGAAAGGTTTAAGTTTTGAATAATGTTATTTGATTTTGAATATCCAAATGACAAATTTTTAATACTTATTTTTTTTTTGATGATTAATTGTTTGTTTGTGCTGATAGTCTCTTTTTCGATATTCATAGGTTCTTTTAAAACTTTATAAATTTTAGAAGCTGAATAAAAACTTTGAAGTAACCCTTGTCTTGAACTTACTAGCTGTACAAATGCTGGTAATAACTTTACTCCTGCTGTTACAAAAATACTTAATGTTAAAATTATTTCATCATTACTAAAATTCATTAAAAAAAAGTAAAAAAAGGTTATCAACAAAATTAATACAAGACCCAATTCTCCAAATACACGGGGTAATTTTTGATATACTGAAGACAAATACGCGATTTTTACCACTTCTTTGTTCGCTTTAGAAAATAAATTGAAAAAGTAATTTCTTTTTTTATCAATAATTAATTCTTTTAATGAATTGAGTGAATTATAAACTTCATTCATAATCTGAGAACTTTTGTTTCTTAACTCAACACCAGACCTTGAAAAAAATTTATTTGTAAAAAAAATATAAATTAGAGATAATATTGTTAATATCACAAGGAAGAACAATGAAACTTTAAAATTGAATGAAAACAAAAAAAGTACTATTGAAAGAAACACAACTATACTTGTATTAAATATTATAAGTGAATGAATATGTTTTTGTAAAATTCCCACATCAGCTAAATCTCTCAATCTATCTGATAATTTAAATTTTCCAATTTTATTTAAATTTGTAAATACTGTTCTTTTAAAAACATTTTCTTTTAATAGTGATTCTATTTTTGCAATAAATCTTCTTTCGTAGGAGAAGATAAATATTTGTAAAAAAGATCTTATAATATAAAACGATGCTACTAGTGTGATGATAAATAATGCCTTTTCTATTTTTTCTAGACTAATAAAAAATTCAAAATTATCAAATGTGAAATATTTGTTGTCATATCCTAAAAAAAAAGAGACTATTGGGATAATCAAAACTATGCTTAAAATTTCTAAAAAAGCATTAATTAAAGATAAGAAATGACAAAAAAAAAATTTTTTTTTTAATTTTTTATCAATTGGAGAATATAAGAAAGCTTTATTAAATTTTATCATTTTTTCAAAATAAAAATTATTTTTTGTTATTAGCACATATTATTTTTACAAAAATATGCATTATCGATTGAAAAATATCTTCAGATATTCCATAGTCATTTATTTTAACGTGCAAATGAATATCAGAATTTTTCTTTAAGTATCCACCATTAAATGCTGACATACCTATTATACTATTGCCATTTTTTTTTGCTAATTTAATTAATTCAATTATATTTTTAGAATTTCCTGAGGAACTGATAATTACAAAAATATCATCTTTTTGTGATAAAGATTTTGCTTGGAAGGCTAATGAATTTTTATATCCAATATCATTTGATATAGCCATAATTGCCTCAACATTATTTGAAAGGCTAATTACTTTTGGATTAAGTTTGGTATAATATTTCACATTTTTAAGAAAATCACAAATAAAATGATTTGATACAGCTGCTGAACCTCCGTTTCCGGCAACAAAAATTTTTGAATTTTTTTTTATTTTTTTTTCAATTAATAATGAAGCATCAAATAAAGATTTTTTATTTACTGAATTTAATCCTTTTCTTAACATTGTATTATATTTTAAAAAAATAGAATTTAAATTTTTTATATTATTTATTTTTTTCATAATTTTTTTCTAATTCTTTCTTTAAATCCTCATATTGTTTCATTTTCTGTTTTAAAAAAAAATATGCCATTTTTGTTTTATATCTAACACCTTTAGGTGTTAGTAAATAAGCGTAATCAAGTTTATTTGGGTTATTACTAAAATTTTTAATTTTGATAAAACCTTTGTCCCTTAAAGCTTTTAAACAATAGTTTAATTTTCCTAAACTTATTCCTAGTTTAGATGCAAGTATTCTTTGACTAATTTTAGGATTTGAGTTTATTTTCCTTAAAATCTCAAATTCATTGTTATTTTCTTTTCTATCATCGTTCATTAATTGAACTATAGCGTTCAACTATTGAACTGTAAAGCAAGTTATTATAATCTATTCAAAAATGTACGCTATTAGTAAAATTAAAAGAAAATTATTAATTTTTTATTGGTCAATATTGGGGCTTAGGTATCAAATTAATAACTTCAAAGAAATAAAAAACCAAAAAAAAATTAAAAATTACAAATATATTCTTGGTGTTTATGATTATGACTCTTTTCAATCTCCTTACTCAATTGGAGATTTCTTGTGTTATCTTTTTTTTTATAAGAGTTTTTATTCTCATAAAAAAAAAATTGATTTCCTAATTATTGTAGAAAAAAATAAATTAAATAATTTTAAAAAAAAGATCCTCAAAATTCAAATTTTGATGACAAGATTTTTTTTGTCTAAGTATTTGAATAAAATTAAAGTTTGTTCATGGTCTGAATTTCTTAAAGGAAATTATAATGACTATTATATACCTTATAAAAATGACGTTTTTTTGAGAAAAGATTTAAGACTTTGTTTTGTATCGATGTACAATAAAATTCTTAAAAACTCTAATTCCAAAATATTAAAAGAATTTTTAATAAAAAAGAATGATTTCAATTTTTACAAAAGAAAATTTTCCAAAAAATATATTACATGGCATATAAGATATAATCCTGGATGGTCACAACTAAGAAATATAAAAATTAATGAGTTCTTGGAGGTTTATAAAATTCTAAAAAAAAAAATTAAAAAAACTCCTATAGTGATAATATCTGATGAACAAGGCTGTAATTTCGCAAAAAAAATTAAAAAAAAAGAAAAATTAGATCTTATATTTTGTAAAGATATATCTAAATCAATTTTTTCTGATTTTAATTTAATTATGAATAGTAAATTATTTTTTTGTTTTAAAGCCGGAGGTGTTTTAGTTATTCCTTGGTTTTCAAAACTTAGTTTTGTATGGGGTGGAACAATTGGACTTAAAAATCAATATATATCTGGAAGATCTATCTCAATTTCAAAATTATTTTTTTGGCAAACAAAAAATCAAATATGGATCAACTCAAATAGTTTTGAATATTTTAAAGAAAAAGTAAAAGAGATAGATTTTAAAAGATTTGGTATTTAATTTTTAATCTTTTCAATTCCTTATCATAATATTTAAATGCAAATTGATGTTCTTTTTTCAAAAAAATTGATTTATTTTTTAGAGATATATTTTTAAGATTTTTTGAATTATTAAATATTTTATATAAACTAAATAAACTTGATGAATAATTAAAAATTATTTTTGAAGGTAATTTGCTACTCGTTAGATAAAATAATTCAATTGGTATATCAATTTCCATAATTTCAAATTTTATTTTTTTTTTGATAATTTCTATATTTTCATCTGGATGAGGAATATATATTATTTTTTTTTTTGTTTTTTTTTTAATACTTTCTAAAAGAAGAAATAATTTTTCAGGAATTTTAACTTCCTCATGAACTTTCGAGCTTATAAAATGAATTATTTTTTTTGAATATTTATTATTTGGTTTAAATTTTTTTTTTATAAATAAAAAATTATTATAAAAAATTTTTATATTTTTTAATTTTATATTCTCAAAAATTGTGAATACCAGAGTTTTACTAGTGCTTAGTTCTGAAAGAGCATGCTTCAAGTTTAAGCTTGAAGTACCATCGTCTAAAATATTTTTCTTTTGTGAAATTTTGAAAAATTCTTTATGAAGATAATATCTTATATCGCCTATAGTGCATTCATGATAATAAATTTTTAAAATCTTTCTTATCTTTAAAATTAAATGAGTGATATAAACATTAATCTCTTCATTGAGATAAACTATATTAGGTTTCAATTTAAATATTGTAAAAACTTTTTTAATTCTTTTAATTGTATTCTTATCTGTATATCCAATATAAATCGGTATTTTTTTTATATGAGCAAATTCTTTAACATTTGAAAATTCAACAAAATTTATTAATTGTAAGGGAGAATTAAGAAGCACAATGTGTTTGCCAAATAACAACTGTGCAATTATTTTAAATAATTTAATCATTGGGTAAGATTATACTTTATTTAAATAGAAATATGTTCATTTTTTGAACCTTAGCGTTCAAATATTGAACTATCATAAGAAATATTGTATAAAATCTAAAATTAAATGAAAATAATTAAATCAGCTACAGACCTAGAGATAATCAAAAAAATTAGGAAAAATAACAAAAAAATAGTTCTATGCCATGGTGTGTTTGATTTAGTCCACATAGGTCATATAAATTATTTTAAAGAGGCTAAAAAACTTGGAGATAAATTAGTAGTTTCTATAACAAGTGATAAATTTGTAAACAAAGGTCCTGGTAGACCATCTTTTACATTGTCACAAAGATTAGATTTTCTAGAACAGATTCAAATTATTGATTTTATAATTGTAAGTAATTATGAGACCGCCTCAAATGTAATTAAAAAAATAAAACCAAATGTATATTGTAAAGGCCTTGATTATAAAAAAAAACTTTATTCTGACAAAAACTTAAGGGAGGAAATAAAATATGTAAATTTAGTGAAAGGAAAACTTAAGTTTATTGAAACGAAATTATATAGTTCTAGTCAAATTATTAATAAAAATTATCTTAATAATTTTGATGACAAGACTCAAAACTACATAAATATAATAAAAAAAAAAATTCAACCAGAAAATCTTGATGAAATTTTTAATTTATGTTTAAAAAGTAAAGTTCTTAATTTAGGTGAATTAATAATAGACAAATATATTTTTACAGAAACAATAGGTGTGTCTGGTAAGGAAGCTACAAATATTGTTAAACCAATTAGAGAAGTTAAATTTATAGGTGGGTCTGGTTATATATCAAATTTACTGACTTCTTTTGTTGATAACATCTCTTTATTGACTTTTCTAGGTTCAGATAAAAAGGAAGTTGGATTTATAAAAAAAAAAATATTTAAAAAAGTTAAGAAAAATTTTTTAACAAAAAAAAACTCAACAATCGTAAAAAAAAGATTTATTGATAATTATTCTCATAGAAGAATGATGGGAGTATATAATGTTGATCAAAAACAAATACTTAAAAATGAAGAAAATAAATTTGTTAAAAAATACAATAATATTAATAAAAATTTCGATTTAATTATTATTAGTGATTTTGGTCACGATGAGCTTACAAAAAAAATAATAAAAAATTTATCAAAAACAAAAAATAAAATTTTTTTAAATTGCCAAATAAATGCTTTTTCTAGAGATACTTACTCAATCTTCAAATATAAAAAAGTAAATACATTAATAGTTAACGAAACTGAATTTAGAAATGAATTGAAAGACAAATTTTCTAAAATTGAGATTCTAATAAAAAAATCTTTAAAATTTTTTAAATTTAATAATATAATAGTAACACAAGGAAAAAATGGTGGAACAGGATACATCTGCAAAGATAGAAAATTTTTTTATTACCCAGCATTTAATAAAAATCCTGTTGATACTATAGGAGCTGGTGATACTTTTTTTGCAATAACCTCGCTTTTGCTTAGCAAAAAAATTGATCCTGAAGTTTCGTCTTTTTTTGGAAATTTAGCAGCTTTTGTAGCTACAAGCTCTATGGGTAATGAAAGTGTGGTTAGCCTAAATGATATTAAAAAATTAAGCTACCATATATTAAAGTAATGAAAATTATAATTTTAGGAGGCAGTGGTTATATTGGAGCCGTTCTTTGCAATCTCCTAATATACCATGGCCATAAAATAAAAGTTATAGATGCACAATGGTTTGGAAAAAATTTAATAAACAATAAAAATTTAAAAATCATTAAAAAAGACATCAGAAATTTAAATGTAAATGACCTAAAAGGTTATGATGCAATCATTCATTTAGCAAATATAGCTAATGATCCTAGTGTACTTTTAAAACCGGAGCTATCTTGGGAAGTAAATGTATTATCCTCAATGAAAATTTGTGAATTGGCAATTGCTGCTAAAATAAAAAAAATAATTTTTTCTAGCTCTGGAAGTGTTTATGGTATTTCAAAAGAAAAAAGGGTAACTGAAAAAACAGCACTAAAGCCAATATCAGTATATAACAAAACTAAAATGATAGCAGAAAGAGTTTTTTTAAGTTATTCAAAATATTTAAATACAACCATAATTAGACCTGCAACAGTGTGTGGTATATCCAAAAGATTACGACTTGATGTATCAGTAAACATGTTAACGTATCAAGCTTGGAAAAATAATTTGATAACTGTATTCGGTGGTACACAAGTAAGACCCAATATTCATATTTTAGATTTATGTAACGCTTTTTTACATTTTCTAAATAAAAAAAATTATAAGTATAAAAATCAAATATTTAATGCTGGTTTTGAAAATTTAAGTATTATTGATATAGCAAAAAAAATTCAAAAATTAACTAATTGTGAAATTAAAATTAAAAAATCTGATGATCCGAGATCATATAGATTAAATTCTGATAAAATATTAAATACAGGTTTTGTTAGAAAATATTCTGTTGATGATGCAATATTACAATTATTATCATATTTTAAGAAAAATAATTTTAAAGATACCAACAAAAACTACAATATTAAGAGAACAAGAGATCTAGATATAAAATAAAATGGGAAAAGAAATTAATCTACTTAAAAATTACCCAAAATCTAAAAGAAATTTAGATAAACGTAGAAAAAATAAAAGAAGAAATCAATTAATAGCAAGAAAATTTGATAAACGATTTTTTGATGGAGATAGAGATACTGGTTATGGGGGATTTAAATATAACAAAAGATTTTGGACAAGTGTCGTAAAAGATTTAAAAAAATATTATAAATTAAAAAGTAATATGGCTGTTTTAGATATAGGTTGTGCAAAAGGGTTTACATTGGTGGACTTAAAAAAACTTATGCCAAAAATCAAAATAAGAGGTATAGATATTTCAAAATATGCAATCAACAACTCTCATAAAAAAGTAAGAAAATTTTTAGATATAGGGTGTTGTTCAAAGCTCCCTTATAAAGAAAATTCATTCGATTTAGTATTAGCTATAAATACAATTCATAATCTTAATAAAAAAAAATGTGCAGTAGCAATTAAAGAAATTAATAGAGTTAGTAAAAAACATGCATTTATAATGGTAGATGCTTATAAAAACAGTAAAGAAAAAGAGAAAATGTATAATTGGAATTTAACAGCTAAAACTATAATGAGTAGAAAATCTTGGAAAATTTTTTTCAAAAAAAATAATTACAAAGGTGATTATTTTTGGTTTACACCATAAAAATTATGAACAAAAATCAAATTTTAGAAATTCTTAAAAATCTCCTTCGAATAAGGATGACAGAATTAAAAATTTCTGTGGAATACTCCAAACAAAAAATGAGATGTCCTGTGCATCTTTCCATCGGTCAAGAAGCAATCGCAGCACCATTGAAAGTTCTTTTAACAAAAAAAGATATAGTTGTAAGTGGTCATAGAGCCCACGCTCATTACATCGGAAAAGGGTGTAACTTAGAAAAGTTTATTTTTGAACTATATCTGAAGGAAAAAGGTTTCTCCAGAGGAAAGGCAGGATCCATGCATCTTTTTGACAAGAAAAATGGTTTTTATGGAAGCTCGCCAATAGTTGCAAATTCTATTCCTTTAGGTGTAGGCATGGGTTATTACAATAAGATAAATAAAATTGATAATGTTGTTTTAATTTTTTTTGGTGATGGAGCCACTGAAGAAGGGGTTTTCTATGAGTCTTTGAATTTTGCTGCAATACATAATCTAAGGGTATTATTTATTTGTGAAAATAATTTTTATTCTGTTTATTCTAATTTAAAATTTAGACAACCACATAATAGGAAAATTTCTGAAATATCAAAAAGCCTAGGGATTTACTCTATAAAAGAAAATGGAAATGATATTCGAATAACAACAAAAACTCTTTCTAAAGCTTTAAATTTTATAAAAAAAAATTCTAAACCCATTTTAATTGAATATTCAACATTCAGGTTTGTTGAACATTGTGGGCCTAACAAAGATGATCATCTAAAATACAGAAATCAATCAGAATTAAATTATTGGATGAAAAATGATCCAATTAAAATAATGTACAAATTTATCAATAATAAAGACAAATCATTACTACACAAATTTAAAAGAAATTTTAATAATGAATTAAATAGTATTTTTTTAAAAGCTGAAAAATTAAAATACCCAAAAGAAAGTGTTGCATATACAAACCTATATAATGAGAAAAGTTAAATTCCATCAAGCAATAAATATGGCTTTAGAATATTCTTTAAAAAGGGATAAAAGCATGATTTTATACGGATTGGGAGTGTCAGATCCAAAAGAAATTTTTGAAACAACTATTAATTTACAAAAGAAATTTGGTTCGCAGAGAGTATTTGATACTCCTAATTCCGAAAATGCTTTAACAGGAATGGGTATTGGATATGGAATGATGGGTGGAAGAGTAGTAATGACTCACCAAAGATTAGATTTTTCCTTACTTTCGTTGGATCAATTAATTAATAATGCTGCGAAATTGTTTTATACATCTGATGGAAAATTTTCTGTACCAATCACAATAAGATTAATAGTTGGTAGAGGCTGGGGACAAGGACCTAATCATTCTCAAGCGTTACAATCACTCTTTGCACATATTCCAGGTCTTAAAGTAGTTTCTCCATCAAATCCCAATAATGCTTACCATTTACTAATCTCAAGTATATTTGATAATAACCCGACAATATTCATCGAACATAGATGGTTACACAATCAAGAAGGTAGAATAGATAAAATTTATAAACCTAAAAAAATTAAATCATTTGAAAAAATAAGTACAGGAAGAGATTTAACAATCGTCTGTAATTCACTTATGACTATAGAATCTATTAAAGCGAATAAAATTTTAAAAAAAAATAAAATTAAATGTGATATAATTAATTTACTATCTATAAACCCTTTAAATTTAAATGTAGTAATTAAATCTGTAAAAAAGACTGGAAAACTAATTGTTTGCGATATTGATCATGGGCACATATCTATATCAAGCGAAATTATTTCCTCAGTAGCTTCATATAGAAAAAATATATTTAAAAAAAAACCAATTAAAATTTCTATGCCTAATTACCCAACACCAACTGGACCTAGTTTAACAAAAAATTTTTATCCCAATTTTATTAATATTATAAAATCATCTGAAAAAATATTAAATAGAAATATCAAAATTCCAAAAAATAAATTAGAGGAAATCAAATTACATGATATACCTTTTAAAAATTACACGGGCCCGTTTTAATGAGTAAAAAAATAATTGTAATTGGCTCGAGTTCTTTTAGTGGATCTTGGCTAGTAAAAAAATTAATTGAAAATAAGTTTAATATTATTGGAATAAGTAGATCAAAAATTAAAAAAAAATTTTTGTTTTTCGACGAAAAAAAATATAAATTTTATCGACTTGATATAAACAAAAATTATAGAACAATTACAAAAATAATTGACAAGTTTAAACCAGAAATAGTTGTAAATTTTGCAGCTCAAAGTTTCGTAAGAACAAGCTGGGAAACACCTGAGGATTGGTTTAAAACAAATACGTATTCATCAATAAAGTTGGCAAATTATCTTAAAAACAAAAAATTTTTAAAAAAATTTGTTCAAATTTCTACACCAGAAATATACGGAAATATAAATAATTTTAAGAAAAACTCTTATCATTCACCAACAACTCCTTACGCTTTATCTAAATCAAGTTTTGACAAATTCTTAGGACTATTATTTAAAAAATTTAAATTTCCAGTCTTATTTGTAAGGTCTGCTAATGTTTATGGAGAAGGACAACAACTTTATAGAATTATTCCAAAAGCAATTATAAAAATAAAAAATGGTAAAAAACTTTTTCTAAATGATAAAGGAGAAATTTATAGATCATTCATACATATAGAGGATAATTCAGAATTAATATTAAAAATAATTAATAAGGGAAAAATAGGTGCAGTTTATCATCCATCAACTGATAAACTCATATCTTTGAAAGCATTAGCAAAAATTATTTGTAAAAATTTAAATTCTAATTACTCTAAACATGTCGTGCTAACATCGAAGATAACTACCAAAGATAAATATTACAATATTTTTTCAAAAAAGGAATTAAACCAATTAAAATTTAAAAAAAAATTTATTTATATTGAAAGTGGCATAATAAGGGTGATCAAATGGATTGATAAAAATTGGAAAAATTTTAAAAACCAAAATTTAGAGTATGTGCATAAAAAATAATTTTATGAAAAATAATGCATTTTTTTTAAAAACAATTAAAAAACCACTTGCGAAAGCTAAAAATTTAAAGCTACCAAGTCCAGGTCCATATCACGTAATGGTTAAAATAATTTATAGTGGTATTTGCGGAAGTCAGTTAAAAGAAATTGATGGAAAAAGAGGACATGATAAATATATTCCACATTTACTTGGTCACGAAGGTTTTGGAAAAGTTATTAGAACAGGTAGCAGGGTAAAGAAAATAAAAAAAGACGATTTTGTACTTCTTAGCTGGATTAAAGGTAAAGGTGGGCAGGAAAAGAATTTAAAAATAAAATATAATAAGAAAAAAATTAACTCGGGGCCAATAACAACTTTTTCAAATTTAAGCTTAATTTCAGAAAATAGATGCTTTAAATTGAGTAATAAAAGTTATCAAAAAAAATTTATTCCTTTGTTGGGTTGCTCTTTGCCTACTGGAGTAGGTCTAGTTTATAAAGATCTAAAACCAAAAAAAAACAAATCATTTGTTGTCTCGGGTATTGGTGCGGTTGGTATTTTTTCTTTATTGGGAATAATGTTTTTTAAACCTAGAAACATAATTGTGCTTGAAACTAACATATATAAAATGAAATTTCTTAAAAAATATCTCAAAAATATTAAAATTATTAGTGCCACTTATTCAAAAAAAAAAATAATTGAAAAAATTAAATTAATTAATGAAGGTGACTTAGCGGACTATGCTATAGACTGCTCAGGAGATATTCAGGCAATGAATAATTGTATTGATTACATTAAGAATAATGGAAAATTTATTTTTGCTTCTCATCCAGATCAGAATAAAAAATTACAAATTAATCCACATGAGCTGATAAAAGGAAAAAAAATTATGGGCTCTTGGGGAGGTGGGTTTAAAATAGAGAGAGATGAAAAAATTTTAAATTATTTCCTACAAAATGTTTTCCTTAAATCAAATTTTAGAAAATTTATTAAATGCTACAAATTAAATAATATCAACCAAGCAATTTATGATATAAAAAAAGGCAAAATTTTTAAAGCTTTGTTAATTCATTGATTATGAAAAAAAAAATTAAAAGTATTTGGTGGCATAAATCGTTAGAGAAAGAAGAAATTATAAAATCATTATCCAAAATTATTAATTCTGAGGAATTAAGTACAGGCAAAATTACAACAATTTTAGAGAAAAAAATTTCAAAATTCTTAAAAGTAAAACATATTATAATGGTATCAAGTGGCAGTATGGCAAATTTACTAGCATTTATGGCTCTTGGAATTAAACCAAAAGATGAGATCATTGTTCCAAATGTAGGATGGATATCTGTTATTAATGCATGTAAAATTCTAAATGCAGTTCCTGTTATTGTTGATGTACAAAAAAATAAACCTCTAATTAATATAGACCAAATTGAAAAATCAATTACAAAAAAAACTAAAATTATTTTTCCTGTTTATATGAATGGAAGAGTTGCGGATTACACTAGAATAAAAAAAATTTGTAAAAAAAAAAAATTATTTCTAGTAGAAGATGCCGCACAAGCTTTTGGAGTAAAATATAAAAAGAAATTTCTAGGAACGAATGGTGATATTGGAATTTTTTCGACGTCTATTACAAAAAACTTCACATCAGGTCTTGGAGGATTTTTAGCAACGAACAACAATTACCTTGCAAAAAAAATTTACTCAATGAGAAGACACGGCTTCAGTGATGTGCAAAACATAAAAAATTGGAATAAATATGGAGGTAATTTTAAAATCACAGACCTACAATCTGCAATCGCTTTAATTCAATTAAAAAATATGAAAAAAAAATTTAAAATCAACATTGATAATTTTAAATATTTTAAAGAAAAAACTAAAAATTTAATTAAATATATTAAACCTGTTCAGTTAAATACTAAATATGAAATCCCTGTTTACAACGAATTTATTGTCAAAAACAGAAATAAATTTGCAAATTTTTTAAAAAAAAATGATGTTCAAACAAGAAATTCAAGCCCTAATTTTGAGAGAGTAAAATATTTAAAAACCGTTAAAAATAAGAATGGATTTCCTAATTCAAAAGAAGTAGAAGAAAATTATATATATTTAGAAAGTGGACCAGGTCTAAAAAAAAAAAGAATTGATGAAATTTCAAAAATAATAAATTTATTTTATAAAAAAAATGGAAAATAACTTAAAAAAAATAGAAAATGAATTTTTTAAAAAAGGATTCGTGAAAGTAAATCTTCAAAAAAAATATTTTTCAAAATACAAAAATCTTAAAAAATTTATAAAAAAAAAATTTAAAAAAGAATTTAAAAATAATGACTTTGAATATTTTCACAAAAATGTATCATTTAAAGAAATAAATAAAGTTCGTATGGATATTATTAATTTTATAAATAAAAACCAAAAACTAAAAGAGAATATTTATTTTAGCTTAAAACCCATTATCGATACTATGTTGGGTCCAGACATAATTATACAAAAATCTATTAATTTGGGAATACAAATGCCAGAAGATACCTCAAGGCCACTTTTTCATAAGGATACACCTCTTTCCTCTTACCATGAAATAGTATTATGGATACCTTTGGTTGATTGTGTAAAAAGCATGTGCATGCTTATGGTTGAGAAAAAAATGCTTAAAAAAGCAGAAAAAATACTAAATGGTAAGCAAAAAGACAGATTTGAAAAATTTATTAAAAAACATGGAAAATTAAAAGAGATTAAATTTGGTCAAGCGCTTGTGTTTAATACAAACAATTATCACTATATCCCAATTAATAAAACTAATACTACAAGATGGGCACTTAACTTAAGATTAAAAAATTTATTCACTCCTTATGGAGAAAGAAACTTGCTAGATTATTATGAAATTTTAAAAATATCTCCAATCTCTAAAATGTATTCAATTTAAATATGTTTGAAAAATTAGATAAAGTTTATTGTTATCCTGACACCTTGCAAAATAGATATTTACCTCAAGCATGGCAGATTTTTATCATGAAAAACTTTTTAGAAAATCATAATAAAAAAATTGATTTTTATACTGGAGAAAATCATAGAGGCTATAAAAAAATGAAAACGTTTTCCGAAAAGATCCAATCCAATCCGAGTATTCATGGATTTATTTTTTTTTCATTATTACAATTTTGTTATGACAAAAAAATTAATATTGAGTTAATAAATATGGCTATTAAAAAAGGTTATACGATATATATTGCTAGAGAAAAAATAATAATTAATAATAAAAATTTTGAAAAAAAAAAGAGAGATTTAATTTTTTTTAAAATTACAAATAATACACTAATCAATACAATCAAAAACAAATTTGAAAAATAGCAATTCTAATAAAATTGTTTGGAAAAGAGTTTGGAATAATAGGAAATTAGAGTTTAGTAAACACATTTCAATTCTTGCAAAACTAATGGTTTTAAATGGCCATTTTCACTCCGTAAATACAATAAAAATAAATAATTGGAAAAAATATGGAAAAAAAATTTCCTTAAAATTAGGAGTCAAAAAAAATGAGAGTATTTTTGAATTTGGTTGTGGTGGTGGTGCATTATTATATTTATTTAAATCAAGAACAAAAAAACTTTCTGGTTGTGATTTTAGCTCTCAATTAATCGATATTTCAAAAAAAATAGCTCCTTGGATAAAAATTTACCACTCAGATAGTGAAACTTTTAAATCTAAAAGAAATTATGATTATGTTATTTCAAATAGTATGCTGGAATATGTAAAGTCAGAAAAATTAGAGAAAATACTAAATAAAATGATTTGTTTATTTAATAAAAGTTTATTTATTGGTGAAATATTGGATAAAAAATATGAAAAAAGATTTCTTAAAAGATTTAATAAACCAAAAAACTATTACAATTTTATTGATAAAAAATATCTAAAACTTTTTTGCAAGAAAAAAGGTTTATGTATCAAAATTTATCCGAGTCTTTTACCTGGCTCTATACAAAGAAAATATAGATATTGTGCTTTAATTCAGAGAAATTCTAAACTAACTTAACATTTTTTTTGCTTCATTAAAATCATCTATTGTATCGATATCTAAATTTTCTTTATCGTTATAAATTTTTATTTTTTGATAACCTCTAAAATTAAATGTTTTTCTCTTTTTCAAAATTTCTATAGGTGTTAAATATAAAGATCCATTAATCTGATTTTTTTTAAATTTTTTTTTATTATTTGCACATACGCTTACAACTTGTTTATTATTTTTTGTATAAAGATTAATTGCTGTGATTACTTTTTTTACATCTCTAAAAGGTGAAGTTGGTTGGAATAAAAATAAACCATCAACTTTTTGTATATTCTTTTCATACCATCTTAAAGCGTGGAGTGCTGAGGTTTCGGATGATGAGTATTTTCCACTTATTTTTTTTGGTCTTAGCCAAGGTGATAAAAATTTATATTTTTTCGAAATATTTTTTATTTTTATTGAGTCGGTAGAAACAAATATATCAACAAAATTTTGACGTATCTTTTTAATTTTTAGAAAATCAAACGTCCAGCTGACCAAAGGTTTATTCCTCAAACTTAATATGTTTTTATTTTTTAATCGAGTTGAGTTTTTTCTGGCTAAAACTAAAGCAAGTATTTTTTTTTTTTTCATTTAAACTAAAATTTTCAAATAAGAAATTTTTTAGTTAATTGTACTGTATTTTTTTTCTAAAAAATCTATATTACCCCTGCCTCTTCTTTCCATATACCTGCCAAAAGCTCTATTTTTATCATTTCCAAAATTGACTTGCATTTCTTCTTTTATATTTTTAATTAATTCTTGATTACTAAATACTTTGTAAATCTTTTTTTTATTATAGTCTCTGATTTCTTTATTTTCAGATTTAATCCAATTTGGAAAATCAAAATCTAAATCAATTTTTTTTTCATAAATTGAACTTTTTTCTATTTCTAAAATCTCATTAATTATATATAGATCCTTTAACCAAGATATAGCAGATGAGATTAGATTGTCA
Source organism: uncultured Pelagibacteraceae bacterium (assembly GCA_902617645.1). GTDB lineage: Bacteria > Pseudomonadota > Alphaproteobacteria > Pelagibacterales > Pelagibacteraceae > Pelagibacter. Next base: position 18,678 of record CACMXM010000005.1, read on the forward strand.
GGAACATTGTTTAAATTTGAATTAAAGTACTTATCAAAAACTTTAAAAATAATCTCAATAATTTCATTATACGATGATAGTGATTGCACTGTGTACTTTGCGATTAAATTTTCTCCTACTTCTCCTTTTAATAAAGCTTTATAATTATCTTCTTTAGCATAAAATTTTTCTGCTTCTTCAATTGTATTAAAAAGTTCATTTTCCGACTCTAAGCAAAAATTTAGATAAATCTGTTTAAATTCACCGTTATATTCCCCTGATTTTACATAATCTGAAAATTTCTTAGATAAATCAAACCAGCTAATATTTAATTTCTTCGCAAGTTTATAAACATTGTTAAATAAAGGATTTGATAAAACTCTATTTATGAAACCAAAGTTTCTGCATTCAAGATAGTCTTGTTCATTCATAGACTCTGTTGCGATACAAACTTTTTCTATTTCAAAAACTTTTTTTCCATTATAAGATCCAAACTGTTTTGGTAAAATTCTATATTTAGATTTCATATTATGTTTTTTTATAGCCTTATCTCTTCCAAACTCAGCTCCCACTAGTAGCATTAGTGTATATGTTTCTGGTTGTATTCCTTTATCCATTAAAAATTTTACTCCATCATAATAAGTTTCTTTCGTTTCCCCTGGTAGTGGGATTATCATCTCTGAGCTTGAGGCTTTGCCTCTTTTTTTTATCTCATTTATAAAGTCGATATATTGATCTGTTGTCCAATTTTTTCTTTTGACAGTTTCTAAAACATCTAAGTTCATAGATTGCATCGATAATTGTAGGGCAACTCTGTTCTTAAGTTTGTCATTTATTTTTAAAATATTTTCTCGATTACTTTTTGGTGTTAAACACTCAATATATTTTGGCCAGTCATATTCATTCATAATTTCAAGAATCCCGTCAGCCAATTCAACATCTTTTTCGTACATTCCCCAATTGGAGTCAAATATGGATATAGCTTGTGTAAAGTTTTTTTTATTTGCAATTTTTTTTGCGACGTACAGCAATTCTTCATTTAACCTTTCTGAACTAAAAGTAGTTATTTTACTTGCATCTAAACCTTGGTCGCAAAAAGCACATAAAAAAGGACAGCCTCTAGAAGTTTCAAAAGCTGGCACAAATGTTCCGTCTAAAAACTTGTCTAATAATCCTGTAGTGTAAGGTGAGGGTATAACATCTCTACCATTAGTTTTTACTGATCCTAACATTCCAATTCTATTAATATATTTACCAACGTGTAATTTTGACTTATCTAAAGAAATATTTGCACATCCATCTAATGGTTCATCTAAGGATTTTAAAGAAGATGTTGAAAATTTATTTTCTATATATTTATTCAAAATTTCAACAAATGCCACTTCTCCGTCAACATATGCAAAATAATCAACTGATGGTCTATCTAATAAATATTGAAAACATTTATCATAAGTACTATCTGAGTCAGAGTTTTTAATTGATCTTTGCCCAGTTCCAGCAGGAAACTCTGGTCCACCCATAATATTTAAAACCTCACTATTTTTTTCTTTTGCATATTCACATATCAAATTTGATGCTGATGAATTCCATATATAATTTGATACACCTAAAATATCTGGTTTCCATTTATCGATTATTTCCAAGGTTTCATCTACATCAGTACTAAGTTTTAAATCTAATTGATCAGGAAAATTTTGAATTATATTTGAAGCTATATATCCTATACCTATAGGAACACAGTTAGAATGAATTCCTACAGTATTGTGTCGTGGATCACTTAAAAGAATTTTAATTTTTTTCATTTTTAATTAATTAGCTTCTTTTATGCAAAGAATTTTTTTTAACAAGATAAAATTTTAATGTTGAAAAGCATAACAAAAAAGCTTCTATTATTGATGCTGTTATTAGAGTTGATGTCAAAGTATTATTAAAAAATGGTAATGCTAAAAAGTAACACTTTACAAATCCCTGTAAACTATACCCATATTGTCCTGATAACCAAACCCCTAAATTAGTCACTATAAAAAAGACTACAGCTGCCAGCACAGCTCCCAAAAACCTCATTATTAATTTTTTTTTAAAATGAACAGAAAAAAGTCCTATTAACAAAACGCTGCCCCAAGTGAAAAATGTTAATTTATGAAATCCAATAAAAAAATCAGTGAATAAGAATGAAAACATTATTAATGGTATATATTTCCGACCTAAAAATGCGGGTATATAAAAACTTAAAGCAATAACAGCTGTATAATTTGGTGGATGAGGCAAAAACCTACTCGCTGATAACACGAGGAAAATACCAATACTAAACTTTAAATAATTCACAAATTAATTATATATTCCTAGTCATATAACTCAACTAATAAATCTTTTTAAAACCAACATTTAAATTTCGGCCCATAGAGGAATACATATATGCTTGTTCATAGTTATTATTAAATATATTATTTACTACCAAATAAAAAATACCATTATTTAATAACTTATATTTAAAACTATAATTGACTAAGAAATATTCATCTAAGATCACATCTTTAAAACTGTTATTTGCATTTCCATAGTCTCTAACCTCACCATTATATTTTAATGATAAGCTATTTTTATAAATATCTTTAGTATTAAAATTAAAATTAATATTAGACGAGTGCCTTGGCACTCTTACCATTGCCTCATCTATACAGCTTCCACTTCCAACATCAGGATCATCACAGTCTGCCCCATCATAGGTATCAGTATAATTGTAATACAAAGAAATATTAAAATTTTCCAATTTTCTGAACAATGCCTCTATTTCAACTCCTTTGCTTTCAATCTCTGCAGTTGTATTTTTAATCGTCCATGAGTTAGATTGCCATCCTTCTAATGCATCTTCGTATTCAATTTTATACAAAGACATAATTAAATTTGTGTTTATTTTATCCAAATTCGTTTCAAATCCTATATCAAAACTTTTACTTTTTTCTGGCGCTAATTCCTCTTTGTTATTTACAACGGTACCATAAAAATAATCATATAAAGTTGGATATCTCAAACCAGTTCCAAAACTTGATCTTATTTTAGAGTTATCATCTAATTTATAAGCTAAAGTTATTCTACCAGTATTATATGCTCCAGCCGTAGTATGATCATCGCGTCTTAAACCAACAGTGCTATATAGATTTTTAGAAGGTCTAAATTGTAAATCTAAGAATTGAGAATATATCGCTTCATCACTTTCAATGTAAACTGTTGGCCAATCTTTTTGAAATTTCGCTCTATCAAACTCATTCTCTAATCCATAAACAATTTTAGAATCTAAATTAAAATTATATTCTCCAAGGTAATTTAAAGACTCTCTATATCCATAATAATTTTTAGAAACATTTGAAAAATTTTTAGTGGCTCTTTCTATACCAGTATAATTGTATGAAAATGTATGATTAGATTTATCTTTTTTTGTAGTAAAAGACAGAATATATGATATTTCATCGTCATTAGTTGAATTATTCGCATCAGTTCGACCTTGTGTAACTTCATCATAATTAAGAAAAGAGTCGCTGTATCTTAAGCTTCCTTTAAAAATATTATTTTTGCTAAATACGTAAGAATAATTTGCAATTAAACTATCACTTTCGTAACTATCGTCATCATTTGTATCTTTTTCATCATTCATAGCTGATATGCCGTTGGTATTAAACCTATTTATACCAATGTAATAACTATGGTTTTCATAATTGTCTCCAATTGAAATATCTAGATTATCAGTGCCATTTGAACCACCATTTACATTAATATTTGTCTCTTTTAATTTACCTTTTTTTGTAAAAATATTTATTACACCCCCTATGGCGCCACTTCCATAAACAGAACTATTTGAACCTCTTAGAATCTCAACCTTATCAATTGACGATGTCATTATATTTGAAAAATAAAATGAATTATCGCTTGATGATGGATCTGACATTTTAACTCCGTCAATATAAACTGTTGAATATCTTTTAGGTAAACCCCTTAATTGTATTCCAGTTGTAGTTCCATAACCACCCGATCTAAAATAATTCATTCCTGGTAAACTATCATTTAAAACATCTGCTAAAAAAAATTCCCCAGCCTCCTGAATTTCTTTATTATTTAGAGTGGTCACAGAAGTTCCAACAGAACTATATGATTGATTTGTTTTACTTGGCGCTATAACTATTATTGGTATATCTTTGGCAAAGCTCGTATTGTGTGAAAATATTATAATGATTAAAATTAGATAAAATCTAATAATCATTCGGCACTCCTCCATTTTTTACTATTAATCAAGATTAATAGTGTTTAAGTTTTTAATGCCGATGTCTATTTAATAATCGTAGAGCTAGACTTTTCCTGGCCTTCACTCAACAGCGGACTATACTGGATGGCACTCGGACTTTTTTTTCACCGTTGCAGGTACAGCTAATGAATTTCACATTATTCCCCATCACGATTCAGTACGATACCAAAATAAAAAAAACTACAAAAAAAGCAAGTTAAAATTTAGGTTTGAGCTCGTTAAATTGTTTTTGATTGCTCAATTTCCATATTCTTTTAGATTTCAAAACCGTTAGAACTTTCAAATTACTTCCTCCTAAACCAAAAAAATACGATTTTTTGAACCTAAATTTTTTTTTAAAAAATTTGTTTATCAAAATTTTTATATTTTTTTTATTATAAGAACAATTAATAATTGATAATAATTTTGCTCTATTATTCTGCCTGTTCCCAATATTTATTGTAGGTATACCGTAGTATGGTGCTTCTATTATCCCTGAGCTCGAATTACCTATTATAAAATTACAATTTTTTAGTAGTGTTAAATAAAACTCAAATCTTATTGATGGAAAAATTTTTATATTTTTTGATTTAATTTTTTTATATTCATGTAATATTATTTTTGAACCCAGATCATTATTTGGAAATACCAAAATAAAATTTTGTCCACTTTCTTCTAAAGCGTAAATAAAATTTTTAATATTCTGTTTTAAGTTCTTTAAATCTGTAGTAACCGGGTGAAAAATAGCGAGTGCAAATTTTTTGAAATCTAAATCATATTTTGTATTTACTTCACTTATTGAGGGAAGATTCTTATTTAATAATAAGTCAACATCTGGTGAGCCGGTAATGAATATATTGCTATCTAGTTCACCCATTTGAATTAATCTTTTTTTTGCAATCTTATTTGTAACAAAATGAATATTGCAAAGTTTAGAAATAGAATGTCTAAATATTTCATCAACCGTTCCTGATAGCTCGCCACCCTCAAAATGAGCAACTTTTATATTATTTAAACAGCAAACAATTGCACATGCTAAAGGCTCTGTTCTGTCTCCATGAATGATTACAAGATCAGGCTTTATTTTTTTTACATATTTTGAAAAACCAACGATAGTTTTAGATAAAATATCATCATGATTGTTGCCAAGACTTTGATTTGAAAATAGTTTAATATTTCTTATTTTATCTTTTTTTATTAATTGATAAGTGTTTCCATAAAGTTTTACATTATGCATACCAGTAACAAAAACTGATACATCAAATTGTCTAAATTTTTGTGCACTAATAATAATACTTTTTAACTTTCCATAATCTGCGCGAGTTGCGGTTACAAAGATAATTTTTTTCAATTTAAGTCTTTTTTTTTTAATTGGTAATTTTTTAAGATTTGTCTTTTAGCAGATTTACCTAGAATTTTTTTTAAATCATTTACAGAAAAGTCACCATTGCCGGGTCTTTTTAAACAAATATTTTTTTCAGTAATTTTTTCACCATATTCTATTTGATATTTGGCTACTACTGACGCAAAAGCAAATTTTGCTGTTGATTTTTCATCTGATATAATTTTTTTTCCTTTTCCAAGAGAATTAAAAATAGACTTACTTCCTTTAATTAGCTGTTTAAGTTCATTAAAATCCATTGATGAGGAAAAATCAGGACCTCTACCTTTATTTTTATTAACTACAAAATGTTTTTCAATTATTCTTGCTCCAAGACTAATACTTGCTAAGCAAGGATATATGCTTTGCGAGTGATCTGATAAACCAACTAAACAACTGGGAAAAGCTTTTTTCAGTTCCGTAATACAGTTAAGTCTAATTAATTTGTCAGGAGTCGGGTATATATTTGTGCAATGCAACAATGCTAATGAAATTTTTTTTTTTAAAATAATGTTTACCGATTTATATATACTTTTAATGTCGTTCATGCCTGTGCTCATAATAATTGGTTTTTTAAATTTGGTTAAGTATCTCACAAAATCGTAATTATTACACTCACCAGATCCTATTTTAAAAGCGGGCACTCCAAATCTATTTAGTCTATCTGCTGCCTCTTTAGAAAATGGTGTACTTATGAAAATTTTTTTTTTTGCTTTGATAAATTTCATCAATTTAAATTCATCTTTTTCACTTAAAGCACATTCTTTAATTACGTGATAAATTGATCTATTTGCGTTTAGTGGAATTATTTCTTTAGCCTCCTCCGACATTTCCTCATCTGGTATATGAGTTTGATGTTTTAATACTTCTGCACCTGCTTCTATTGCTTTTTCTGCAAGATAAATAGCTTTATCTAATGAACCATTATGATTGATTCCTAGCTCAGCGATTATTACAGGGGTATGTTTTTCACTTAATGTAATTCTATCTAATTTAAATTTAATCAAAATATTCTTCTTTTTAAATTTTCTTAATTAGTTAATATTACTTAATTTATAAATACTCAATTAAAATTATGAGAGTGATAGCGCGTTTAGATATAAAAAATGAAAATGTTATAAAAGGTATTAATTTTGAAGGTTTAAGAAAAGTAGGCCAACCTATTGAAATGGCAAAAAAATATTACAATGAGAGAATTGATGAAATAATTTTTATTGATGCGGTTGCAAGCCTTTATGGAAGAAACCAATTATTTGATATTATTGAACAATCTACAAAAGAGATATTTTGTCCTATAACAGTTGGTGGAGGTATTCGTTCAATAAATGATATCGACAAGTGTTTGGGGTCCGGAGCTGACAAAGTAGCAATAAACTCATATGCAACTGAAAATCCAAATTTTATAAAAGAAGCGGTAAAAACTTTTGGAAGTAGCACAATTTTAATTAACATTGAAGCAAAACAAATTAATAAAAAAAAATGGGAAGTTTATAAGTTTTATGGAAGAGAAAAAACTGGATTAGATTTAAACTATTGGGTAGAGAAGGTCCAAGAATATGATTGTGGAGAAATCATTTTAACATCGGTTGATAAAGAAGGACTTCAAAGTGGAATGGATTTTGAGATGTTAGAAAACGTAATCAATAAAATCAATAGACCTTTGATTTTTTCAGGAGGTTTTGCAAAATTGACAGAAATTGAAAATATAAAGAAATACCCCTGTCTGAGCTTATCAATAGCATCCACTTTACATTACAATGACTTGACAGTAGATCAAATCAAAAATGCATAAAAAAATTTGTATTCTAGATTATGGCTTAGGTAATGTAAAAAGTTTATATAATGCTCTTAATCAAATCGGGCATAAGCCTTATCTATACAGTTTAAATAAATCAGAAAATTTTGATTTAATATTCATACCGGGAGTTGGATCGTTTAATAAAGCAAGTGAAATATTACATTCAGGAGAGTATTTAAATTTTTTAAATGTTTTAAATAAAAATACGATAATATTCGGAATATGTCTTGGTATGCAGCTCTTTGCATCTGAGGGAGAAGAAAACGGGAAATCATTAGGCTTAAATTATATTGAGGGAAAAACTGAAAAAATAAAAAATAGTAATAATCTTATTCTACCTTTTGTCGGATATTTAAATGTTTCCTTTAATAAAAAAGTAAAATATTTGAAAGATTTTGACTCAACAAAATTTTATTTTGTACATTCATATAAACTTTCGCCTAAAAACCATGAAGACATCTTATCCACAACAACCAACCAAGGAGTGACCTATTGTTCATCAATAATGAGCAAAAGATTTATAGGTACACAGTTTCATCCTGAAAAAAGTGGGGATATAGGTCTTGAATTTTTAGAAGCTATAATTAAAAACAATTTATGAAAAAAAACTTTTCTCTATTTGGATTGCCTGAAAAAGTCAAATTTTGTTCTTCTTGTGTAATTTCTAATCAAAGACCAAATTCTGTTGTTGAGTTCAAAAATACAAATAATATAAAATCTGGAATTAATATATACGAAAATAGATGTGAAGCGTGCAAGTATTCTGCCATTAAAGAAGATATTGATTGGGATAAAAGAGAATCTGATCTTATAAAATTATTATCTAAATATAAGAAAAAAACCGGATACGATTGTGTTGTTCCTGGAAGTGGTGGAAAGGACAGTGCATATACGGCTCATATATTAAAATATAAATATGGAATGAACCCATTAACAGTAACGTGGGCACCACATTTATATACTGATATCGGATGGAGAAATTTTACTAATTGGATACACGTTGGAGGTCTGGATAATATACTTTTTACGCCAAATGGAAAACTTCATCGTCTTCTTACTAAATTATCTTTTGAAAATTTACTTCACCCTTTTCAACCTTTCATTATTGGACAACGAATTATTGGACCTAAAATTGCAAATCGATTTAATATTCCTCTAGTTATCTATGGAGAAAATCAAGCAGAGTATGGAAACAATATAAATGAAAACTATAATCCATTAATGGATGCTGATTTTTATAGTAATAATGAAAACGATCAGATTAATTTTGGAGGGATAGAATTGAATGAAATAATAAAAACTCATGGTTTCAGAATGAATGATTTTGACCCTTATCTGCCGTTAAATCGCTCAGAAACAAAAGACAAAAATATAAAAGTATTCTACTTAGGATATTTTTTAAGATGGGACCCCCAAGAATGCTTTTACTATGCTTCAAAAAATACGGGATTTAAATCAAATACTGAGAGAACAGAAGGAAGTTATTCAAAATATTCAAGCATTGATGATAAAATTGACCCATTTCATTATTATACAACTTACATAAAATTTGGTCTTGGAAGAGCAAGCTATGATGCGTCTCAAGAGATAAGAAATGGAAAAATAACTCGTGAAGAGGGAATTACGTTAGTCAAACAATATGACAGTGAGTTTCCAAATAAATATTTTAAAGAATTTTTGGAATATATTGACGTAGACGAAAAAAGATTCCATCAAATAATTGATAGCTTTAGATCTCCACATCTATGGGATAAAGTTAATGATGTTTGGAAACTTAAATCAACTCTTTAAAATTGAAATATTTTCAAAAATTTTTTTCAGTGCATAAATCAAGCCAATTGAGCTATTAGTACTGGTCAGCTGCACGCATTACTGCGCTTCCACACCCAGCCTATCAACGTGGTGGTCTACCACGGCTCTATAGGAAGAACTAGTTTTGAGGTGAGTTTCCCGCTTAGATGCTTTCAGCAGTTATCTCGTCCGTACTTAGCTACCCGGCACTGCAGCTGGCGCTACAACCGGTCCACCAGTGGTACGTCCATCCCGGTCCTCTCGTACTAGGGACAGCTCCTCTCAATTCTTCTACACGCATAGCAGATAGGGACCGAACTGTCTCACGACGTTCTGAACCCAGCTCACGTACCACTTTAATTGGCGAACAGCCAAACCCTTGGGACCTGCTCCAGCCCCAGGATGTGATGAGCCGACATCGAGGTGCCAAACACTGCCGTCGATATGAGCTCTTGGGCAGTATCAGCCTGTTATCCCCGGCGTACCTTTTATCCGTTGAGCGATGGCCCTTCCACTCAGAACCACCGGATCACTATGACCGTCTTTCGACTCTGCTCGACTTGTCAGTCTTGCAGTCAGGCAAGCTTATGCCATTGCACTCTACGAACGATTTCTGACCGTTCTGAGCTTACCTTCGCACGCCTCCGTTACTATTTGGGAGGCGACCGCCCCAGTCAAACTACCCACCATACAATGTCTTGATGCCGGATGACGGCAATCAGTTAGATATCAAGAAAAACAAAAGAGGTATTTCACTGGTGACTCCACAAAAGCTGACGCTTTTGCTTCAATGTCTCCCTCCTATGCTAAATATGTTTTTCCTAACACCAATGTAAAGTTGCAGTAAAGGTGCACGGGGTCTTTCCGTCTAACTACGCGAACTCCGCATCTTCACGGAGAATTCAATTTCACTGAGTTGATGTTGGAGACAGCGGAGAAATCGTTACGCCATTCATGCAGGTCGGAACTTACCCGACAAGGAATTTCGCTACCTTAGGACCGTTATAGTTACGGCCGCCGTTTACTGGGGCTTCAGAAATGAGCTTGCACCCATCGCATTAACCTTCCAGCACCGGGCAGGCGTCAGACCCTATACATCCACTTACGTGTTAGCAGAGCCCTGTGTTTTTGATAAACAGTCGCTTCTCCCTGGCTTGTGCCACCTTTTAATAGTTGCCTATTAAAAGGTCTTCTTTATCCCGAAGTTACAGAAGCATTTTGCCGAGTTCCTTCAACATCATTCTCTCAAGCGCCTAAATATACTCTATTAATCCACCTGTGTCGGTTTAGGGTACGGTCTTAATGATGGAGCTATTTCCTGGGACTTTTTCGCGGCAAATTCAATCCATTAAGAATTTACAACTTACAAAATCCGTCACTACCATCTGGTCAAGGAATATTAACCTTGTTCCCATCGACTACGGCTTTCGCCCTCGCCTTAGGGGCCGACTAACTCTGCGCGGATTAACCTTGCGCAGAAACCCTTGGATTTTCGGCGATAAAGTTTTTCACTTTATTTATCGTTACTTATGTCAGCATTCGCACTTCTGATACCTCCAGAATCCCTCACGGGTATTCCTTTACAGGCTTACAGAACGTTCCGCTACCGCTTATAAAACTCGAAAGTTTTATAAACCCACAGATTCGGTATGTGATTTTAGCCCCGTTACATCTTAGGCGCAGAAACTCTATTAGACCGGTGAGCTGTTACGCTATCTTTAAAGGATGGCTGCTTCTAAGCCAACCTCCCGGCTGTTAAGGAATTTCCACATCCTTTCACACTTAATCACAATTTTGGGACCTTATCTGGTGGTCTGGGCTTTTTCCCTCTCGACCATGGACCTTAGCACCCACAGTCTGTCTGTTGAAGAACTACGTTCAGCATTCGGAGTTTTATTAGGTTTGGTAAGAATCTCTTCCCCCTAGCCCATTTAGTGCTCTACCTCTAAACGCATATTTATTCAACGCACTACCTAAATAGTTTTCGCGGAAAACCAGCTATCTACGAATTTGGTTGGCCTTTCACCCCTTACCACAAGTCATCCAAAGACTTTTCAACGTCAACTGGTTCGGTCCTCCAGCAAGTGTTACCTTGCATTCAACCTGCTCATGGTAAGCTCATTCGTTTTCGGGTCTAATTCATTAAACTATTCGCCCTATTAAGACTCGCTTTCGCTACGCCTACACCTAGATGGCTTAAGCTTGCTTAATAAATTAAGTCACTGACCCATTATACAAAAGGTACGCCGTCACTCTAAAAAGAGCTTCGACTGATTGTAGGCATGCGGTTTCAGGTTCTATTTCACTCCCCTAATAGGGGTTCTTTTCACCTTTCCCTCACGGTACTAGTTCACTATCGGTCACTGAAGAGTATTTAGGCTTAGAGGGTGGTCCCCCTATATTCGAGCAAGATTTCACGTGTCCCGCTTTACTCAAGAAATATTTTAAACATTACTCTTACGGGACTATCACCCTCTTTGGTAAGTCTTTCCAGACTTTTCAGATTTTTTCAAAATATTTACAGGCCTATTCCGATTTCGCTCGCCACTACTAACGGAATCTCAATTGATTTCTTTTCCTCTGGTTACTTAGATGTTTCAGTTCTCCAGGTTTTCTCTTTAAACCTATTTATTCAGTTTAAAGTACCACATAAAGTGGTGGGTTTCCCCATTCGGAAATTTTCGGATCAAAACTTGCATACAGTTCCCCGAAACTTTTCGCAGTATACCACGTCCTTCATCGTCTTTCAGTGCCAAGGCATCCGCCACACGCCCTTAAACGCTTGATTTATGCACAGAAAAAAATTCTGTGTTGAATCAAATTTTTAAAAATGTTCATCTATTCGAACATTCATTGATTGTTCATTTATTTGAACAATCGGATATAGATATTGATAATAATAAAATATTTACAAATTAAATAACTAAGTGTTTATGGTGGAGGATAGCGGGATCGAACCGCTGACCTCCTGAATGCAAATCAGGCGCTCTCCCAGCTGAGCTAATCCCCCAGAAGAAATGGTGGGCCGAGAAAGACTCGAACTTTCGACCCCACCCTTATCAAGGGTGTGCTCTAACCAACTGAGCTACCGGCCCTATTCAGTTAAATTTAAACACTAAATTCTAAAAGAAGAGAAATGAGGACGGTCAACATTATCCTGTTAAATATTTAAATTAAGAAAATTTTTTCTTAATTATCCTTAGAAAGGAGGTAATCCAGCCGCAGGTTCCCCTACGGCTACCTTGTTACGACTTCACCCCAGTCGCTGACTATACCGTGGTCAAAGTTTATAAGCTTTGCCTTAAGGTAGAACCAACTCCCATGGTGTGACGGGCGGTGTGTACAAGACCCGGGAACGTATTCACCGCGGCGCGCTGATCCGCGATTACTAGTAATTCCAGCTTCATGCACTCGAGTTGCAGAGTGCAATCCGAACTGAGGCATTTTTTTAGGATTTGCTTGATGTCGCCATCTTGCTTCCTATTGTAAATGCCATTGTAGCACGTGTGTAGCCCAACACGTAAGGGCCATGAGGACTTGACGTCATCCCCACCTTCCTCCAGCTTATCACTGGCAGTTCTTTCAGAGTGCCCAACTTAATGATGGCAACTAAAAGTGAGGGTTGCGCTCGTTGCGGGACTTAACCCAACATCTCACGACACGAGCTGACGACAGCCATGCAGCACCTGTGTTTCGTCCGGCCGAACCGAAAACTTTAATCTCTTAAAGTCGCGACGAACATGTCAAGTGTTGGTAAGGTTCTGCGCGTATCTTCGAATTAAACCACATGCTCCACTACTTGTGCGGGTCCCCGTCAATTCATTTGAGTTTTAACCTTGCGGTCGTACTCCCCAGGCGGTGTGTTTATCGCTTTCGCTGCGACACTGAAAATAAATTTCCAACGTCTAACACACATCGTTTACAGCATGGACTACGAGGGTATCTAATCCTCTTCGCTACCCATGCTTTCGTTCCTCAGTGTCAGTAATGATCCAGAAAGCTGCCTTCGCAATTGGTATTCTTTCTAATATCTACGAATTTCACCTCTACACTAGAAATTCTGCTTTCCTCTATCATACTCTAGCTAAAAAGTTTTGATAGCAGTTCCAGAGTTAAGCTCTGGGATTTCACTACCAACTTTTTTAACCACCTACGAACTCTTTAAGCCCAGTAATTCCGAACTACGCTAGGTCCCTTCGTATTACCGCGGCTGCTGGCACGAAGTTAGCCGGACCTTCTTATTCGGGTACAGTCATTTTCTTCCCCGACGAAAGAGCTTTACAACCCAAAGGCCTTCTTCACTCACGCGGCATCGCTGCATCAGAGTTTCCTCCATTGTGCAAGATTCCTTACTGCTGCCTCCCGTAGGAGTTTGGGCCGTGTCTCAGTCCCAATGTGGCTGATCATCCTCTCAAATCAGCTATTGATCACAGTCTTGGTAGGCCATTACCCCACCAACAAACTAATCAAGTGCGGGCTCATCCATTGGCGCATAAAGCTTTCTCCGTAAAGACTTATGAGGTATTAGCACAAGTTTCCTCGTGTTATTCCTCACCAAAGGGAAGATACCCACATGTTACTCACCCGTCTGCCACTAAGTATTGCTACTTCGTTCGACTTGCATGTATAAGGCGTGCCGCCAGCGTACGTTCTGAGCCATGATCAAACTCTCAAGTTTAAAAACGGCGCACACTAGCTTCTATATAAATTCTAAGAATAAAATTTATATAAATGTTGAAGTGTGTACGACAAATTTTGGCAACCTTAACCGTCCACACTTCTCTTCTTAAAACTAACAATTTACACAACTAATTGAGCTTTAAACTCAATGTTCACAATATTTTTATTGAGAAAGTGTGACGCTTATAATCTAAAATAGAAGTAAATCAAGCGGTATAGGGGAAAAAAATTGATAAAAAAGCTAGTAAAATTGCGGTTTTTTCGTAGATTATATTATAAATTGAATTTTTAATTGTAATTATAATGAAATTAAATCTTAAGCTTAGAAACTTTAATGTTTTAAAAAATTTTGAATTTTTTTTCGTATTATTACTTATCTTAATTTCAATTTTAATAACACAAATTTATAATTCTTCAAAAAAACAGGCACAAAATGAATATCTAAAAGTATTGAATAATTTATACTTTAAAAAAACATTTAATAATATCTTTAACAATTTCTCTCCCAAATATTTGCATATAGAACATATAATAGCACCTAATGAAAGCATTAACAGTATTTTAAAAAAATATGAGATTAAAGATAATGAAACAAATTTGATTAATAAGGAGTTGAAATCAAAACTTAAAAAATTCACTCTCAAAGTAAATCAGAAAATTTCTTTCACAATTGATAAAGAAAATAATAAAATATCAAAATTTATTTTTCCTGTTAGCAAAACTCGGCAGCTTTTATTTTCCAGAGATATGAAGTCTGATAAATTTATATATACAAATATTGTAACAAACTTAAATAAGCAAACAATTTATAAAGAGGGTAAAATTACGAAAAGCTTATACAGAAGTGCAATTAGAAATAAAATTCCAGCCAATATTATAGTAGAATTTGCTAGAATTTATGGTTTTCAAATAGATTTCCAAAGAGACATAAGAAAAAATGATACTTATCAAATTGTTTATGAAGTCTTTGAAGATGACAACAAAAAAATATTTAGCACAGGTAATATAATATTTGCAGACTTAAATTTAAGTAATCAAAGTAATGCATTCTATTATTTCAATGATAATGGTGATGAAGGTCATTATGATATAAATGGAAAAAGTGTAAAAAAAGCTCTTATGAAAACTCCAATAAATGGTGCTCGTCTTTCGTCTCCTTATGGAATGAGAAAACATCCTATTGATGGTTATAATAAAATGCATAAGGGAACTGATTTTGCGGCACCTATGGGAACACCAATAATGGCTTCGGGAGATGGTGTGGTTACAAAAGCAAGTTGGTGCGGAGGTGGGGGTAATTGTGTCAAAATAAGACACAACTCCTCTTACAGCACAGTTTATGCACATATGTCTAAGTTTGCAGCAAACATTAAAAAAGGTAAAAGAGTTAAACAAGGTCAAACTATCGGCTATGTAGGGTCAACTGGAAAATCAACCGGTCCACATTTACATTACGAAGTAATTCACAATGGTAAAAGAATAAATTCTCAAACTTTAAAATTACCATCAGGAAAGATATTAAAAAATAAATCAAGAGAACTATTTGAAATAAGTAAATTAAAAATTAATGTCTTAAAGTCTGAAATAATTGCAGGTATTAACTAGTAGCTATTTTTTTTTCTTCAATTTTATCGTTTTTAATATCGTTAGATTTTTCGCTATTTTGTTTGTTACTAAATTTACCATCTGAATTTTGATTTTTTTCTTTTTCATTAAGGACTCTAATGTAATGATCTGAAAATTGGTAATAACTTTCAGATAGTATTTTATCGCCGCCCGACAAAGCTTCGCGAGCAAGATTATTGTATTTCTCAATCAACCTAGATGCGTGTTGGTTATTAATTCTGTGTGGCTTTCTTTGAAAATTCGCATTAGAGATAATTGATTGATTTTCTAAATTCCTATTTATGCCTCTATCGCCATTATTTCTGAATTTTTGCCTCTTGTGATTATTTTTATACGGTCTCATATCTAGGAATTATAGTTTTGTAGCGATGATACATCTATCATTATTCGAGTAGTCTTTAATAATTTTATTTATATGAAACTTTTTTTTCATTAATAAATTCATAACTTTATACTTTTGGTTATATCCAATTTCCAATACCAATTTCCCACCAATCTTTATTAAACTAGAGGATTTTTTAATCACCTTATTTAATACAGAGGCACCATCTTGGCCTCCTTTCAATGATACTAGTGGTTCAAAACCAACAATATCTCTTTCCAAATATTTAATTTTTAAATTGTCAATATAAGGAGGATTAGAAACTATTAAATCATATTTTCCTTTGAAAAAATTGTCAACAGATGAATTATAAAATTTAATTCTATTTTTTAATTGATGCATTTTTGCATTGAATTTGGCCACATTTATTGCATTTTTGGATATGTCTATAGCTGTTCCGTAAATTTTTGGAAGCTCTTTTGCTAAAGAAATTATGATACACCCAGACCCAGTTCCAATATCTAACACTGATATTTTTTGGTCTTTTTTAAATATTTTAAGTATTTCTTCAATAATGATTTCTGTATCTGGTCTTGGTATTAAAACATTTTGATTTACATAAAAATTATATTTCCAGAACTCTTTATTTCCTAGAATATACGCAATTGGTTCTCGAGAAATTCTTCTTTTTATTAAAGATCTAAACTTTTTAACATCATTATTTTTGGGCTTAAAATCACAATCTAGTATCATTTCCTTTAAATTTTTATTTAAGACATGAGATAGTAAAATTTCTGAGTCAAGTTTTGGGCTCTTGACTGATGATTTTTTGAGGTGTTTGGATCCAATATTTAAAATTTTATTGATATTTTGCATTTTAATTATCACTCAATAATTCTTCTTGAGCCTGTAGATTTATATTTTCTATCATTTCATCAAAAATTTCACCCTCCATAAATTCATTTAGCTTATGTAAAGTTAAATTTATTCTATGATCCGTTACTCTACCTTGTGGAAAATTATATGTCCTTATTCTCTCTGATCTATCACCAGTTCCAATTTTGCTTTTTCTATATTTTGAACGTTCATCATCTTTTTTCTTTCTTTCAAACTCATATATTCTTGCCCTTAAAATTTTTAGCCCTTTTTCTTTATTCCTTATCTGTGATTTTTCGTCTTGTTGGCTAACGACTATACCTGTAGGCACGTGTGTTATTCTAACTGCTGAGTCGGTTGTGTTTACACTTTGTCCACCTGGTCCACTGCTTCTGAAAACATCAATTCTTAAATCTTTTTCCTCAATTTTTACATCTATCTCCTCAGCTTCGGGTAAAACTGCAACTGTTGCCGCAGAAGTATGAACCCTTCCTTGTGTTTCGGTTTCAGGCACTCTCTGGACGCGGTGTACTCCACTTTCATATTTAAGAGTTGAATAAATATTTTTCCCTTTAACTGATGCTATTACTTCTTTCAAACCACCCGCATCGCTTTTAGATATACTTATTACCTCAAGAGACCAATTTTTGTTATTACAGATTTTTTCATACATTTTAAATAGATCTGCAGCAAATAGACTAGCCTCGAGGCCACCTGTTCCAGCTCTTATTTCTAAAATTGCATTTTTTTTATCTGCTTCGTCTTTAGGCAAAAGAAAAATAGTAAGTTTTTTTTTAACTTTTTCGTTTTTTAAAATTAACTCTGAAAG
Source organism: uncultured Pelagibacteraceae bacterium (assembly GCA_902617645.1). Taxonomy (GTDB): domain Bacteria; phylum Pseudomonadota; class Alphaproteobacteria; order Pelagibacterales; family Pelagibacteraceae; genus Pelagibacter. The sequence continues at coordinate 36,236 of CACMXM010000005.1, forward strand.
CTCAGAATTTGCAAGTTCGATCATATCTTTATCGCTTGCTTTGTCGTTAATGATTTTTTCTAAATTTTCCTTCTCGATGTTAAAAAATGTAAAAAATTTAGCATCATTAATGACTTCGTTTAAATCCGAATATTCTTTTGACATTTCAGCAAACTTTTTTTTATCAATGTTGGTTGCGGATAGATCTATTTCTAATTTAGCATGTTTATCTATTATTTTTTTTACTTTTTCTAAAGGTATCATCTGTTTTTGTTTTTGATTTCTTCTGCCTTTTTCTCAACTAAATCGACTACTTTAGAAATAATATCTTTGTTACTTAACTTTTCAGTTTGAACTCCATTTAAATAAAGCATATTGCTTTCTTTACCTCCGCCTGTGACACCAATATCTGTAAATGCCGCTTCTCCTGGGCCGTTTACAACACAGCCAATTATAGAGAGTGTAATAGGTTCGTCTATATGAGAAAGTTTATCCTCTAATATTTTTACAGTATCAATAACTTTAAATCCCTGCCTAGCACAGGAAGGACAAGATATAATTTTTACTCCTCGACTTCTTAGACCAATAGATTTAAGAATTTCATTTCCGATTTTTACCTCTTGAACAGGATCATCTGATAATGAAACTCTTATAGTATCGCCAATTCCCTCCATCAGCAAATTGCCTAATCCAATTGCAGATTTAATGCTACCTGGAATATAACTTCCCGCTTCAGTGATACCAAGATGAAGTGGATAATCTGTTTTTTCTGATAATTGCTTATAAGATTTTACAGATAGAAAAACATCTGATGATTTTACGCTAATTTTAAAATTTCTAAAATCTAAATCTTCTAAAATTTTAATATTTCTCATGGCGCTTTCTACCAAAGCCTCAGGGCATGGTTCTTTAAATTTTTCTAAAATGTCTTTTTCCAAAGATCCAGCATTCACTCCAATTCTTATAGAACAATTATTATTTTTTGCTGACTTAATAACCTCTTTTATTTTATTCAAATCACCTATATTACCAGGATTAATCCTTAAACAATCAGCTCCGTTCTCAGCTGCCTCTATTGCTCTTTTATAATGAAAATGAATGTCGGCCACCAAAGGAATATCTATATGTTTTAAAATTTCTTTTAAAGCTTTTGTAGATTCTGAATCCGGACATGAAACACGTACAATATCTGCACCTGCTTTAGATATTTCTTGAATTTGTTTTATTGTGCTTTTTACATCATTAGTTAAAGTATTAGTCATAGATTGAACACTAATAGGATTATCACCACCAATGTTTACTTTACCAACTTTAATTACATTGGTTTTTCTTCTTTGAATATCTCTAAAAGGTCTTATGCTCATATTACAAATTAAATTCTTTATGAAGAGCCTTAACAGCTTTTCTTATAAGTTGCTTGGCTATCAAAACAGAAATTTTTATTTCTGATGTTGATATAACTTGAATATTGATTTTGTTTTTAGCTAATGCCTTAAACATTCTATATGTAACTCCAGGAGTAGTAATCATACCAACACCGATTATTGATATTTTAGAAACATTTTTTTTTATTAAATTTTTTTTGAAATTTATATTTTTATTATTTTTTAAAAGTTTTTCGGTCTTAATTGTATCTTCATTTTTAACTGTAAAAGTTAAGTCTGTTTGTTTTCCATCTGAAGATATATTTTGAACTACCATATCTACATTTATAAAATTTTTTGATAATGGCTCAAATATTGAGGCTGCAACACCGGGTTTGTCAACGACGTCTAGCAACGTTATCTTTGAGTCATTTTTTGTAAAGGATATTCCTGTAATAATATTGTCCTGAGAAATATTTTTTCTTTTAGTTATTAGAGTACCTGCTTTATTTACAAATGAGGATTTTACATAAACATTAATTCTATTTAATCTTGCATCTTGAATTGAAGCAGGTTGCATTACTTTTGCTCCTAAAGATGACATTTCTAACATTTCCTCATATGAGATTTTTTGTATTTTTTTTGCATTTTTGAATAAGTTTGGATCTGTTGTATAAACACCTTCCACGTCTGTATAAATTATACATTTCTCAGCTTTGAAATATTTGGCAATCATTATTGCGCTTGCATCAGAACCTCCTCGTTCTAAAGTAGTTATCCGATTTTCATAATTAACTCCTTGAAAACCTGTGATTACTGGTACACCACCTGTTTGTAAATATTTTAAAATTCTTTTTTTAAATATATTTGTAATTCTTGATTTCTTAAAATCTCCATCTGTGAGAATAGGCACTTGCCAACTTAGCCAAGATCTTGATTTTATTCCTAAATGGTTCAATCTTCCTGCGATAAGTGCACAGGACATTTGCTCGCCTGAAGATACCAAGACATCATGCTCAGATGGACTAAAATTATCACTAATTTGCTTGCTTTTGTTTATTAATTCATTAGTTACACCGCTCATGGCAGATGAAACTACAATCACTTTTTTTTTAGTATTAATATGTTGGCGGATAATTTTTGCAATTTTTTTAATTCTATAAATGGAGCCAACTGAAGTGCCACCAAATTTTAATACAACGATTTTCATTGAATACTGTTTAATTTAATTTAAAATTACTTGATAAATTACATTTTAGTTATTATGTCCATTAAAAATGAAAAATAACACAATTAATAAAAAAGAAATAGAAAAATTTTCTAAAATTGCTTCTGAATGGTGGAATCCAGAAGGCAAATTTAAACCTTTACATAAATTTAATCCTGTAAGAATAAAATATATCAAAGATAATAGCATTAAACATTTTAAGCTGAAATCTAATAATTTTCCTTTTAGAAAGTTAAAAATTCTGGATATTGGTTGTGGTGGTGGACTACTTAGCGAACCAATGAGCAGGTTGGGCGCTGATGTGATCGGTATAGATGCATCGCAACAAAATATTAATGTAGCTAAGCTCCATTCATCAAAAAAAAAACTTAAAATAAAATATATTTGCTCATCTCCTGAAAAACTGAATATTAAAGAAAAGTTTGATATTATATTAAATATGGAAATTATAGAGCATGTTGATGACGTAAATTTTTTCCTTAAAAATAGCTCAAAGTTTTTAAAAAAAAATGGAATAATGTTTGTTGCTACTTTAAATAAAACTTTTAAATCATATATCTTTGCTATTATAGGTGCAGAGTATATCTTGAAATGGCTCCCAATAGGAACGCATGAGTGGAATAAATTTGTAAAACCATCTGAATTAATTGAAATTGCAGAGAAAAATTCAATGAAATCTGAAAAAGTTGATGGTGTTGTTTTTAATCCGTTAAATCAAACATGGAATATTAAAAGTGACACATCTGTAAATTATATAGCTCAATTCAAAAAGATCTAATTATCTTTATCTTCAACCCAAGGTATAACATGTGTTTCGATACCTTCTTCTCTTAACTCTTTAATCTCTTCTTTAGAGGCTTTTCCATAAATTCCTTTTGATTTTTTTTTTGAATTATAATGTATTGATCTTGCCTCATATACAAAATTTTCACCTACATATTTCAAATTTTTTTTTATAAAATTTTGATATTTTTTTATTTCCTTCTTAAAAAAAATGAATTTTTTTTCATCATTATTTTTTTTGTTTTGAAAATCACTCTTGATGTTATTTAATACATTTGGCGCCATAAGAGATTTGGTAACTCTTAAGGAATTACAGTAGTTACAGTTTAATAATTTCATTTTTTTAAGCTTTTCAAATTCTTTTGAAGATGAAAACCAGCTATCAAAACTTTTTTTACAACTTTTACATATCAATTTATATTTAATCATTATTATTAATTAAACTTATGTCAGCTTCTATAATCAGAATTAATTTCGATATATTTTTTAGTTAGGTCCATGGTATAAGCTGTAAATTTTTTTGATCCCATTTTTAAATCAATCTTGAGATCAATCTTTTCATTTTTCATGGTTTCTTTTAATATACTCTCGTTATAATCATTTACTAGTTCGCCTTTTTCAATAATTTTATTATCACCTATTGATATATTAATTTTATTTAAATTAATCTGGACTTGTGACTTTCCTATTGCCATTATAATTCTTCCCCAGTTAGGATCTTCTCCAGCGAAGGCAGTTTTAACAAGAGGAGAGTTTGCAATAGAAAAGGCAATTTTTTTGGCATCAATATCTTTTTTTACATTTACAACAGATATTGAAATAAATTTAGACGCTCCTTCTCCATCTGCTGTAACTCTTTTTGCTAAATTTAGCAAAACTTCATGCAAACTTTTATCAAAATTTGTAATTCGATCGTCATTAATGTTATTGATAATCGTATTATTTGCCGTTCCTGTAGCAAATATACTTACCATATCATTTGTACTAGTGTCTCCATCGCAACTAATTGCATTAAAAGTGGTTTCTATATTTTTCTTTAAAAGCTTCTTTAATATCTTTGAAGAAATTTTTGCATCAGTAAAAATATATCCAAGAGTTGTTGCCATGTTAGGAAATATCATTCCTGATCCCTTAGCTACACCATAAATTTTTATATTAATATTTCCTATTTTACATTCTTCCATCGCTATTTTTGGAACCAAATCTGTTGTGGTTATTCCAAGTGCAGCTTTCATCCAAAGATATTTGTTTTGATTATAAGTAATCTTATTAATTAATTCAGGTAAAGAATTCATTATTTTTTGAGTTGGAAAAACTTCACCTATTGTACCTGTACAACCAAATAAAATTTCCTTAGATTTAACTTTCTCGAAATCTTCATCATCACTTTTTTTCTTATTTGTAAGTTGTATTGATAATTCTTCTGCAATATCTTTTAAACCCTGAAAACCATCTTTACCAGTAAATGCATTTGCGTTTCTAGTATTAATCAATATTGCTTTTATTTTTTTACTACTTATTTGCTTATTCCATTTTATGTTTTCGGAAATAATCGTAGACTGAGTATAGACTGAAGCATAATTTGCTCCGT